>NZ_JBELDZ010000004.1:28412-60825 GCF_042094015.1 Aurantibacter sp.
AATAACCAATTATTTAACCTGTTTTAAAACTAGTAATGAGTAAACAGACCTTTTGAGTTAGTAAATGGGATTTATTCTATAATTTTAACTTCAAACATCTTATTCCAACGTTTTCCTGTTACAAAAAGCGTTTTAGTCTCTGGGTTATAAGCTAAACCATTTAAAACGTTATCTGTTAAAGAGAAATTAGGAATTTCTTTGGTTAAAGCTGTAAAGTCCATAATAGCATCTGTAGCACCATTTTTAGGGTTTATAATTGCAACACCATTTCGCTCGTAAATATTAGCATAGATTTTTCCTTCAATCCATTCTAGTTCGTTTAAACGTCCAATCTTACCTTTATTATGGTAAGCTTGTATGTAACCATTTTCGGTTAAAGTATCTGTGTTTAAAGTCCAAATTTTAGCAGTTCCATCACTTTTTAGCAGTTCAGTTCCGTTATTACACAAACCCCAACCTTGAACACTTTTTCCATAGCTAAAACTGTTTTTACGTTCAAAGGTTTCTAAATCGTATACAAAACCTTTTTTGTTTTGCCACGTTAATTGGTAAATGTTGTTATTAAGAATTGTTAGACCTTCAGCAAAATACGTTTTAGCTAAATCAATATTTTTAAGAACTTCTCCAGTTTTAAAATCTATTTTTCTAAGTTTAGATTCACCATATTGTCCCGTACTTTCATATAAAACGCCATTATGGAATTCTAAACCTTGTGTATAAGATGTAGCATCATGAGGATAGGTGTTTACTATTTCATATTTAAAAAACTTAGGTGCTTTATCATTTAAAACAGTAAGTGCTTTGGTTACTGTTTCAGATTCTCCATCAAAATTAACTGTAGCAATAATGGTATGTTCTCCTAATTTAAAATCACTTAGATCAGTGCTTTCTGTTATTGTTTTTCCATCTAATTGATAAGTAACTTTAGAAACCGTATTCTTTTTTAAATTATTTAAAGTAATTTTTAACGTCTCGTTTACAGGAATAGTATTGTTTTTTGTATTTAAAGTTAATGAAAACTGCTTTTCTTTAGTAGAATTAGAGTCGCCACAAGCTAATAGAGTAACGGTTAAAAATATGATTGTAAGGTGTTTAAATAATTTCATAAGGTCTATAAATTTTATAGCAAGTTATTTATTAAAATTCATTTTAAAAAATCATTGTGAAAATATTAAAAGATTGTATCTTTGCCTCGGCAAGTCCTACACAACTAGCTCCTGTTGAATCCTCCAGGTCGGGAACGAAGCAAAGGTAAATGGTTGTAGCAGTGTGATGTAGGTAGCTTGCCTTTTTTTGTGTACAAAAATGAGGTTTTTACTTCAATCAACTTATACCAAAAGATTTGTTTATCAGTAGATATTCAAATCTTTTTCTTTTTAGACGATTTTTTTAAATTTCATTAGTAATTTTGTATTCTAAATTTCAATAGTTGTTATGCAAAAAGTAGTGTTAATTACAGGTGGATCTTCTGGAATAGGAAAATCTATAGGTGAGTTTTTATTGTCTAAAAACTACATTGTTTATGGAACAAGCCGAAAACCAGAGCGTTACCCAGAGACTAAGCTTAAATTAGTCGCTTTAGATGTACAGGATAATACAACTATAAAATCGGCTATTGAAACGGTTATTAAAGCCGAAGGAAAAATAGATGTGGTTATTAATAATGCTGGTGTTGGAATAACAGGTCCTTTAGAAGAGATTCCTGAAGAGCAAGTCCTTCATAATTTCGAAACCAATTGTTTTGGGCCAATGCGTGTTATAAATGCTGTTTTACCACAAATGCGACTTCAAAAAAGCGGATTAATTATTAATATAACCTCAATAGCAGGTTATATGGGTTTGCCATATCGTGGAATTTATAGTGCAAGTAAAGGAGCTTTAGAATTAATTACAGAAGCGTACCGAATGGAAATTAAAGATTTTAATATTAAAATGACCAATATTGCCCCAGGAGATTTTGCTACTAATATTGCTGCTGGACGTTATCATGCACCAGTTTTAAAAGGCTCGCCATATGAAAAAGCTTACGAAAGTGTTTTAACTGCAGTAGATGAAGATGTTAATAAAAGTAGTGATCCAATTTCTGTGGCAAGAAAAGTGTTAGAAGTTATAGAGACTAAAAAACCTAAAATTCATTATAAAGTTGGAGCTTTCATGCAGAAATTCTCTATTGTTTTGAAATTTGTTTTACCAGACACAGTTTATGAGAAATTACTACTAAATCATTATAAATTGTAATTAGTACTGTCTAATTATTGTTTTGTTTTTTACTGTTTAAAACATAAAAAGTGTATTTTAGTTTATCAATATTAATAAAGAAAAAATAAGTATATGAAATTTTTTATAGATACAGCAAACCTAGCTCAAATTAAAGAAGCGCAAGATTTAGGAATTTTAGATGGTGTAACAACAAATCCATCTTTAATGGCTAAAGAAGGTATTACTGGACACGATAACATTTTAAAGCATTATGTAGATATTTGTAATATTGTTGAAGGTGATGTAAGTGCAGAAGTGATTTCTACTGATTTTGAAGGTATGGTTAGAGAAGGCGAAGCCTTAGCAGAATTACACGATCAAATTGTTGTTAAATTGCCAATGATTAAAGATGGTATTAAAGCTTGTAAATATTTTAGCGATAAAGGAATTAAGACTAATGTGACGTTAGTGTTTTCTCCAGGACAAGCTTTATTAGCCGCAAAAGCAGGAGCAACTTATGTATCTCCTTTTATTGGTAGATTAGATGATATTTCTACTGATGGAATGAATTTGATTGCAGAAATTAGACATATCTATGATAATTACGGGTATCAATCTCAAATTTTAGCAGCTTCTGTTAGGCATACAATGCATATAATTGATTGTGCTAAAATTGGAGCAGATGTTATGACTGGACCTTTAAGCGCAATTGAAGGTTTATTAAAACATCCATTAACAGATATTGGTTTAGCTAAATTTTTAGCCGATTATAAAAAAGGAAATTAGTTATAATTTTGAATTAAAAAAAGCTAGTAAACTAAGGGAACTTAGTTTACTAGCTTTTAAACTTTACTAACTGTTGTATTTAGTTAGCTACTTTATCTACAATTAATCTATCTTTTCTATTAGCAACTTCCCAAGCTGTATAAAAAATTAAGCGTGTTCTGTTTTCTAATAAATCGTATTGGATTTTATCTGGCGTATCACTTGGTTGGTGATAATCATCATGTGTTCCATTAAAATAGAAAATTACAGGAATATTGTTTTTAGCAAAATTATAATGATCACTTCTGTAATAAAAACGATTAGGATCGTTATCATCATTAAAAGTGTAGTCTAAATCTATATTCATATATTTAGTATTCGCTTCTTCAGAAATGTTATGTAAATCTGTACTTAATTTATCGCTTCCAATTAAATATAAATAATCTCTATTACGTTTTTCACGTTTTGGATCAGTACGACCAATCATATCTATGTTTAGGTTAGCTACTGTATTTGCTAAAGGGAAAATAGGGTCAACATCTGTATAATAAGCAGAGCCTAATAATCCTTTTTCTTCTCCTGTAACATTTAAAAATAATATAGAACGTTTAGGCCCATTACCATCTTTTCTTGCTTCAGCAAAAGCTTCAGCGATTTCTAAAACAGCAACTGTACCAGATCCATCATCGTCAGCTCCATTATAAATTTCACCTTCTTTTACACCTTCATGGTCTAAGTGTGCAGAAATTACAATAATTTCATCTGGTTTTTCAGAACCTTTAATAAAAGCTGCTACATTTTCTGATTGTAATGGCTTAGAATTATTTTTGTAATCTATTTTTAAATCTGTTGTAATAGTTTTTGCTGTATTACTAGTAGAAATATCTTTAACTAAACTTTCTGCAAGAGCAGTGTTTATTAAAAAGTAATACATCTCGTCAGCTTTTCCTGCTAAACTCATTCGTCCACTAGATTTACCAAATCGATTAGATGCCATAGCATAAACTTCTGGGTAATAAAATAAAACGGTTTTAGCACCTTTTGCTTTAGCTACATCTCTTTTAGAAGCAAATTGCTGTCTAAAGTTAGACCATTTAGAGGCTTCTGTAGTTCCTGTAATTAAAAATGTTCCATCTTCTTTTTTTGGTTCACCAGATTTAATTAAAACAACTTTACCTTTAACTTCTAAATTTGTAAAATCATTATAATTATCATCTTCAATTCCAAAACCAGCATAAACTATTTCACTTGCACTAATAACTCCAGTACCAGATGATGTTACAGATACAAAATCGTCTATGTTTTTAAATTCTTTACCATTATTACTAATGTTTACAGTTGGAACATCGTTAATTTCTAATGCTACATCTTGAAAATAGTTTCCATCAGGTTTTGCTGCAGAAATACCAAGACTTTTATAAGTATCTCTTAAATAATTAACAGCCATTTTTTGTCCAGGTTTTCCAGTTTCACGACCTTGAAACTCATCTGATGCATATTTATATAAGGCTGTTTTTAATTCAGTTTCTGTAATTGTTTTTCCGTATTTAGTAATATCTACTTGAGTTTTTATAGCTGTTGTAGCCTCACTTTTAGTTTGAGAGCTGCCACAAGAATAAAGCAATGTAGATGCAATTACTATGGTAAAAAGGTTTTTCATAAAAATATATTAGTTAGTTTAAAAGTTAAATTTAGTACAAATCTGTTTAATTGCTTTAATACTGATATAATTTTAACATTATTTAGTGTTTTAAAACTCTAAGCCATCAATATCTAAGTCGTCTAATTCTTCTTTGGCCTCTTCTTTAGTTTTTTCTTCTCTTTTTTCTAATTTCTGAGTATCTCCAATTTCATTTTTTGTAAATATTGATTTATAAGTACATAATGTTAAAGAAATTATAGTAAGTAATAAACTAAGCTGAATAAATTGAGTTGAACTTTCATCTTTTCTTGCTTTAACAAAAGCTATAACACTAAGAATTAAAGCCAAAATAGCTGGAATAAAAGAAAATTTATATAATGGTAAAACAGCCAAAAGAGTTGCTATTACTGCAAAAGAAAACCCTAAAATTGTAAATGTTTTTTTCATAATATGACATTAATTTTTTAAACCAGTAGCAGATTTTATTTTAAGTTCTCCATTACCAACAGCAATTTTAAATTTAGCATAAACCGGGATTTTGTTTTCGTCTGCAGTTAACCAAATTAAGTTAGAGTTTGAGCCTTTTAGTACGTTTGAGGCAGATATGTTAATTGCGAGTTTATAACATTCTTTTTTTCCAACGGCAGTGTTTATAGTTTCTTTTGCTAATAGTTTAAAGGAACATTTGGTTTCTTTATTGTCGAAGAGAATAGTAAAAGTATCACTAGCTCCAATAGGTGCTTTTTTTATGTCTAAAGTTCGTAAATAGTAAATTGTAGAAACTAAGTCCTTAGTGTTTGAAGAGAATGTTTTTTTACTTTTCTTATCCCAAAAACCACTTGAAAAATTTGAGGATTTTTGTCTTAATAAAGCTTCAACTTTCCTTGTTTTATAGTTAAACTTATATTTTGTGTATTTATAATGTCCGCCTTCATCTATTTCTCTATGGTATAAATAAGGCTGCATATTTTTAGGATTAACATAACTCTCGTATAAATCTCTTATTTTAAAATAGCTATCAAAACTTTTATAAGTTGCTGCTGTACATTTTAAATGCATTAATGTTCCAGATTTTGTATTCATTTTACTGGTTTGCATTTTTACTTCGGCAACATCTGTTAAAATTCCAGACATATTATATGATGCAGAAAAGGTTAAGTTTTCTCCAAATGTAAAAGCTTTGTTGGTTTGAGAAAAACTAATGCAAATATTCAGAAATAGAAGTAGGGTAAAAAAAAAGTTTTTCATAAGTTAAGGTTCTAAAATAGAATTATAGATGTGTATTAAACATATATTATGCCAATATATTGTTTAAATTATTCTTCGGGCATTTCAAAAAAGCTAAACGAGTTTCCGCCATAGCTTTTTCCGTAGCTGTAAAAAGGTAAGTCTGCTAATTTTGTATGTTTAGAATGTTCTATTATTAAAACACCATTAGGTTCTAATAAATTATATTTAAAAACAAATTCTGCTATTTTACTAAAGGCTAAATCTTCAAAATCGTATGGTGGATCTGCAAAAATGACATCCGATTTCTTATCGAATTTTTGTAGAAGTTTAAATACATCAGCTTTTATAGTTTGAATATCCATTTCAAATTTTTCAGATGTTTTAGTTATAAAATCTACACAACCAAAATCTTGATCTACTGCCGTAATTTTAGTTGTTCCTCTAGAGGAAAACTCATAACTAATATTTCCAGATCCTGAAAATAAATCTAGAACACTAATATCATCAAAATAATAAAGATTGTTAAGTATATTAAATAAGGCTTCTTTAGCCATATCTGTTGTTGGTCTAACAGGTAATGAGTTTGGAGCAATAATTCTTCGACCTTTAAATTCGCCAGATATAATTCGCATTAGATAGAGTTTAAAATAGAGTAGTAGTGTTGTAAATAAATTGGTTTAGATTTAAATGTAAAGCTGTAATTTGATTTATAAATCTCCACATTTCTTATGTATTTATATAATATTCTGTAATTAGCATCGTCTTCTGTAATTAAACCTATAACTGAAACATCAATTGTTTCTGGATTGATTTGTAATTGTTCAAAGGTGAATAAAATATAATATATAACATCTTCTTGTGTAAAGGTTTCAAAGCTATTATAAAGTTCTAATTTACCTGCTTTAAAAACAATTAAGTCTATAGAACTTGTATTGAAATTTATATAAGCTTTAGTTTTAGGGTTGTGTTTGTTTTCTCGTTCTAAACTTTCTATTAGTATTGTAGATTGGTGTTTGTAAGTAAAGCTACCAAAGTGATCAAAAACATAATTATTTATGTTTGTATATGGTATATAAACTGAAACAATATTACTAATTAATTCATCATAAGCTATAAAATCTGTTTTAAGGATTTTAGTATTATATTTTAAATAATCTGTTAAAAGTGTTTCATTAAAAAGAGCTTTTGGAACCAATGTTTGCCAAATATTTTGATGTATTAGCGTTACATTTTTAAAGTTTTGGTGTAATTGCGTATTTGTATTGAAAATATGTTTTACCGCATCTAAAACTGTTTCTGTGTTTTTTAATCCGGGAAATAATATTTGTTCTAAGTATTCTATACTATTAGATTCAGTATTAAGGATACAAAAAGAAAGTCCATTCAAATTAATTTGAATGGACAAGTCTTTGGTTATAGTATTTATTTGATTTTTACTCGTTGTCGCCATAGTTTTTTGGCCAGTTACCAATAGTTTTTACTTCTTGCATAGATCCAACACGTATGGCGTCTCCATTTACCGCTTCAACAGACATAACTTGATTTTCTTTCAAAATTAAATCTTTAGGTTGATCATATAAAATAGCTGCTTTTTCTATATAAGCTTCAAACACGGCTAATTTATTATCGTTATTATCTGTAATAAAACCCGCATCCATTTTAAATGTTGTGCCTTCTTTTGCAAAAGGTACATTCATCATAGTTTTATAACGTGTAGAGGTTTTAAATAAAGAATCTTTTACAGATGCATATCCTAAGGTGTCTGTAATAACAATATCTTTATATGTTGTAACTCCTCCATAAGCCTTTGTAGCTTCTTCATCTACAATAGAAGAGTCACGTCTTTGTGTCAATGTAAATTTTTCAGTTTCTATAAACTTAACTAAACTGTCAAAGTTTTTTGTAAACTTACCTTTAACTTCGTTATGTGCTAATTGAGCATCTCTAATATCAATTAGTTTAGTGATAGAAGCTTTAAAACGATCATCTTTAATGTCATTAAACTTAAGTTCGTTGTAAACAGACATAAATGTTGTGTATGCTAAAAAGACAATTAATGCCCATAATACAATATGTACAACAGGTCTCATTTTATTAGATACAAATTTATTAATCATCCAAACAATTGCTACTGTTAGAAGAATACATAGAATAATATAGATTAAATACATCTTTAAAAAATTTATTAACGTTTCAACAAATCTACAATTTTTTTTTATTCGTAAAAACCTAATACCACTAAAAATCAAATTATATTTACATTTTAAATCTTTTTTATATTTAATAATGACGAGTCAACAATTCTATTCCCTTATAAAACAAGCGTTTCCGTATACGCCTACACAAAAACAAGGAGAATTATTATTGCATTTATCTCAATTTATTTTTAATAATAATAAAAACAGTTTATTCTTATTAAAAGGATTTGCTGGAACAGGTAAAACAACTATTATTGGTACACTTGTAAGTAATTTATGGCATGCAAAACAAAGTGCAGTCTTAATGGCGCCTACTGGAAGAGCAGCTAAAGTTATTTCTAATTATGCAAAAAAAGAAGCCTTTACAATCCATAAAAAAATATATTTCCCCAAAAAAGAATCTGGTGGCGGCGTAAAATTTATTTTACAACCAAACAAGCATAAAAAAACCATTTTTATTGTGGATGAGGCCTCTATGATTCCAGATACGCCTGGAGATTCTAAATTATTTGAAAACCGTTCTTTATTAGATGATTTAATTCAATATGTGTATCAAGGTCAAGATTGTAAATTATTGTTAATAGGAGATACAGCACAGTTGCCTCCAGTAAAGTCTGATTTAAGTCCTGCATTAAATCAAGATACATTAAGTCTTAATTATAATAAAGATGTATCACTTTTAGAGTTAGACGAAGTTGTTAGACAAGGTTTAGATTCAGGTATTTTATATAATGCTACAGAATTAAGGGAAACTTTAGCTTCACATTTTTTCGATAGTTTTAAATTCAATTTAAAAAGCTTTAAAGATATAGTAAGATTAATAGATGGCTATGAAATTATGGATTCTATTAATGATGCTTATAGTAGTTTTGGTTATGAAGACACTTCAATTATAGTACGTAGTAACAAGCGTGCTAATATGTATAATCAACAAATTAGAAGTCGCATTTTATTTAATGAAAACGAATTATCTTCTGGTGATTATTTAATGGTTGTTAAAAATAATTACTTCTGGCTTAAACCAACAACCGAAGCTGGATTTATAGCAAATGGAGATATTATTGAAGTTCTTGAAATCTTTAATATAAAAGAATTATATGGATTTAGATTTGCTGAAGTAAAAGTTAGAATGGTAGATTATCCAAATATGAAACCATTTGAAACAGTTTTACTTTTAGATACTATTGATGCAGAAACACCATCTTTAACTTACGAAGATTCAAATAGACTTTATCAAAGTGTACAAGAAGATTACGAAGACGAAACCAGTAAATACAAGAAATTTTTAAAAACAAAGAACAACAAACATTTTAATGCTTTACAAGTTAAGTTTTCTTACGCAATAACTTGCCATAAATCTCAAGGAGGACAATGGCATACTGTTTTTGTAGAACAACCGTATTTGCCAAATGGAATAGATAGGGATTATTTACGTTGGTTATATACTGCAATAACTAGAGCAAAAGAAAAATTGTATCTTATTGGTTTTAAAGATGTTTTTTTTATTGAAAATGAATAAATAAGTGTAAGTATTCAGAATATAAAAAGCACTTTTAAAATTTTAATAAACACTATAAATCTAAATCATATAATGACATTCGAAACACTTTTAAGTATATTTTTAGGAATAGGATTAGCTGCATCTGTTGGTTTTAGAGTTTTTGTACCATTATTTGCATTAAGTCTAGCAGCTTATTTTAATGTTTGGGAATTAAATAGTAATTGGGAATGGATAGGAAGTGCATCTGCATTAATTACTTTAGGAGTAGCAACAGTTTTCGAGATTTTTGCGTATTATTTACCATATTTAGATAATCTATTAGATTCGGTAGCAATTCCATTGGCCGCAATTGCAGGAACTGCAGTTATGGTTTCTACAGTTGCAGATTTAAGTCCTGTTTTTACTTGGGCTTTAGCAATAATTGCTGGTGGAGGAACTGCAGCAGCAATTGCAGGAACAACTGGAGCCACACGTTTAGCATCTACTGCAACTACTGGAGGAATAGGAAATTCGGTTGTGGCAACACTAGAAACAGGAACATCTGTTATGATGTCTATTATTTCACTTTTTATTCCTGTTTTAGCCATCTTATTCGTTGTTTTAATTCTGTTTGTTATTCATAAATTATATAAAAAGTTCAGAAGAAATAAGGCATAACTTATTTTATTCTTCTATTTTTGAAACTCATCTAAACGCTATTCCATTTTATGAAAATTATAGCCATGATTCCTGCACGTTATAGTGCTTCTCGTTTTCCAGCAAAATTAATGCAGGATTTAAATGGAAAGCCTGTAATTACAAGAACTTACCAAGCAACAGTTGCTACCAATTTATTCGATGATGTTATTGTAGTTACTGATAGTGATATTATTTTTAGAGAAATTGAAAATGTTGGCGGAAAGGTAATGATGAGTAAAAAAGAGCACGAATGTGGAAGCGATCGTATTGCTGAAGCTGTTGAACATTTAGATATAGATATAGTAGTTAACGTTCAAGGAGATGAACCATTTACAGAAGTAGACTCACTAAAAAAGCTAATAAAAGTCTTTAAAAACGATATTGAAAACGAAGTTGATCTAGCATCTTTAATGGTACATATTACAGATAAAGAAGAGATTAAAAATCCTAATACTGTTAAAGTAATTGTAGATCAAAAAGACTTTGCACTGTATTTTTCTAGAAGTCCAATTCCTTATCCCAGAGATAGTAAAGTAGAAACAAAATATTATAAACACAAAGGTGTTTATGCGTTTAGAAAACAAGCAATAATGGATTTCTATAATTTGCCAATGCAAACATTAGAAGCATCAGAAAAAATAGAATGTATTCGTTATTTAGAATACGGGAAACGTATTAAAATGGTTGAAACAAATGTTCAAGGTGTAGAAATTGATACACCTGAAGATTTAGAACGTGCTAAAAAACTTTGGAAGTAAAATTGAATACTAATTACGAACATATAAAAGTTATTGGTTTTGATGCAGATGATACACTTTGGGTTAACGAAACTTATTTTCGTGAAGCCGAAGATAAATTTGCTGATTTATTGCGTGGATTTGAAACAAAAAATAAAATTGATCAAGAGTTATTTAAAAAAGAAATAGATAATTTGCCAACTTATGGTTATGGTATAAAAGGATTTGTTTTATCAATGGTAGAAATGGCTTTAGAGCTATCTAATTACACTATTTCTAATCAAGTTATTGAACAGATTTTAAATATTGGAAAAGAAATGATTCATCAACCAGTAGAATTGTTAGATGGCGTAGAGGAAACATTAAAACAATTATCATCTAAATATAGGTTAATTGTTGCTACAAAAGGCGATTTGTTAGATCAAGAAAGAAAATTAGAGAAATCTGGATTGTTAGATTATTTTCATCATATAGAAGTTTTAAGTGATAAAAAAGAGGTAAATTATTCTAAACTTTTAAACCATTTAGATATTAAGCCATCAGAGTTTTTAATGGTTGGAAATTCCTTAAAATCAGATGTTTTACCATTAGTAAATATAAAAGCAAATGCCATTCATATTCCTTTTCATACCACATGGCAACATGAGTTGGTTAATGAAAACAATATGACCAGTAAGAACTACAGAACATTAAATTGTATTTTAGACTTACCAAAATTATTAAATTAGTTAAAAAAGCGATACTTTTATCGTGTTAGAAGACATAATGAGTTATAAAAATTACCCAATGGTAGCTAGAATCGTTTTTGGACGAGGCAGCTTTAATCAATTAGAAGAGTTATTAGAGCCAAAGCGTTCTCATATTGATGCGCCATTTATTTTTATTGTTGATAGTGTTTTTAAAGGAAATGCATGGTTAACTGGAAGAATTCCTTTAAAATATGACGATAAAATTATTTATGCTTCTGCAGATGAAGAGCCAAAAACATCTCAAATAGATGAATTGGTAGAACAAATTATATTAGATACAAAGCAAAAACCTTCAGGGATTATTGGTATTGGTGGCGGAACTATTTTAGATATTGCAAAAGCAGTTTCTATTATGATTAAAAACCCAGGTTCATCTTCAGAATATCAAGGTTGGGATTTGGTTAAAAACCCTTCAATTTATCATGTTGGAATTCCTACTATTTCTGGTACAGGAGCAGAAGTATCTCGTACTACAGTATTAACAGGTCCTAAATTGAAATTAGGAATTAATAGCGATTATACACCATTTGATCAAGTAGTTTTAGATCCAGAATTGACTAAAGGTGTTCCAAAAGACCAATGGTTTTACACAGGGATGGATTGTTATATTCACTGTATAGAATCTTTAAACGGTACGTTCTTAAACGCTTTTAGCCAGTCTTATGGAGAAAAAGCATTGGAGTTATGTAAAGCTATTTTTGTAGAAGATAAATATACAACAGAAGAAGCTCAAGATCAATTAATGATGGCAAGTTGGCATGGCGGAATGAGTATTGCATATTCTCAAGTTGGAGTAGCGCATGCTATGAGTTATGGTTTAGGTTATTTACTAGGTACAAAACACGGCATTGGAAATTGTATTGTTTTTAATCATTTAGAAGAGTTTTATCCTGAAGGAGTAGCGTTATTTAAGCAAATGAAGGAAAAACATAATATTACCTTACCTCAAGGCATTTGTAATGGCTTATCTGATTCAGATTTTGATACTATGATTAATGTTGCTTTAAGTTTAGAACCATTATGGGAAAATGCTCTTGGTAAGAATTGGAAAAAAACTATTACTAGAGAAAAACTAAAAGGTTTATATAAAAAAATGTAATATGCGTTGGTTAGCTAAGCTTATATATCTTCGTATTCTAGGTTGGAAAATAATTGGAAACACTAGTTTTTCTAAAGAAACCATAAAGAAAGCAGTTATTATTTCTGCACCACACACAAGTAATTACGATTTCTTTATTGGATTGTTTTTAAGAAAAATTGTTGGAGTGAAAACAAATTTTGTAGGTAAAAAAGAATTGTTTACTTGGCCATTTGGTTACTATTTTAGAGCTGTTGGTGGCGTAGCCTTAGATAGAACTTCTGGGCAAAATAAAGTAGAGGCAATTGCTGGGTTTTTTAAAGATAAAGATGAGTTTAGGTTAACTTTAGCTCCTGAAGGTACACGTAAAAAAGTCTCGGAATGGAAAACAGGCTTCTACTATATTGCACAAAAAGCTAATGTGCCAATTATAATGTTTACACTGGATTTTGAAAACAAACAAAATAATATATCTGAGCCTTATTACTTAACAAATGACTTCGAAAAAGATATGGCTTACTTAAAAGGTTTTTTTAAAGGTATTAAAGGGAAAATTCCTGAAAACTCATAAGGTTTTAAACTTAATATACAATTAGGTATAGTAATTGTTATATTTATAATAGTGGGAGAACTAAATGAAACATAAATTAAACAAGTAACATACACTTGTCCCTAAAAAGAAACATTGACCTACTTAAAAAAAGCAACTTTATAATATGAAGTTGCTTTTTTTTTATAACTATTAACTATCCTTCCATATCTCCAGAACCAAAACCACCATTTCGTTCACGTTTCTTTTTTTGATTAAATCGATAAGTAAATGCTAAATTAAAACTACGTTCACTCCATTGGAATTCACTAGATCCTTCAAAAGTTGGAGTTGTTGTGTATTGATAACGTTTTCTGCTATTAAAAACATCATTTATGTTAAATGTTATAGAGGCTTTTTCTTTAAATAAGTCCTTACTAAATGCTAAAGTCATATTAAAAAGACCATCTGTTTTTGTTTGTGCATCTTCTCTTGGACCTCTATAGAATAAATTTGTTTGCCAATCTATACTATATGGTAATGTATATTTATTACTTAGTCTGGCAAACCACTGGTTGTTAGAGTTGTTAAGGCTTAACCCATTAAGAGAGTTTCCTTTAATTGTATTTCTAAAAAAATTATAATTAGCATTTATACGCCATTTTTTAGATGGGTTGTAAGTAAGTGTAAATTCTGCACCTAATCTATCTTCTGTATCTAAGTTAATAGGTGTACGTTGTATAACGGATAAAGTTTCACCATTTACAGTTACAGTTTCCCCATTATCAAAGCTTTGAAAACTAAACACATCTGTAGCGTGTGAATAATAAGTAGAACCATTAACACTTAATTTTCCAAATTTTTTGTAATAACCCAAATCAAATTGACCAGAATAACTTGGGTCTAAATTAGGATTTCCTTGAAATACACTTGTAACACTTGATCTTGAAGGGAAAGGGTTAATAAAAAATGATCTAGGTCTGCGTAATCTTCTTGCATAACCTAAAGTAATATTTTCATTATCGCTTAATTCATAACTAAAATTTAAAGTAGGGAATAAGCCAGTATAATTTTTCTTTGTTAAATCTGCTGTTGTTTTTTGATTTATTGTAATTTGAGTATTCTCTAACCTTAATCCTAATAAGTAAGAAAATTTACCAATTTTACTTCCAAATTGTGTGTATGCTGCGTAAAGGTATTCTCTAAACAATAATTCATTAGACAAACCTCTATCTAAAACAAAATTGGTTCCTGAAGTATTTAAAAATCGTACTTGATAATCTGTATTGGTGTTGTTAAAATTCCCTCTAAAACCAGCTTCAAACTGATGTTTTTCACCAATTGGTAAAACGTAATCTCCTTGAAGTAATAGGCGAGTTTCATCGCTAAAAGTGTTAACTTGTTCGCTTAATATATTGTTAACTAGTACTGGTGAATCTTCATCTTCTGAGGTGTCTTCAAATTGAAAATCTAAACTTAATTTATGTCCCGAAGTTTCGAAATTTTTAGTAAAGTTTGTGCTATATTGTATAGTTCTGTCATCTGCAATTTCTGGATCAAAACGTGTACTGGTACTGGTAAGAATTTTATTTTCGTCAAATTGTTCTAAAACATTATTAGTGTTATCTCGGTTTTCGTTATCTCTATAGAAAATAGAAGTGGTTAATGAAGCAGAATCATTAACATACCACTCAATACCTAAATTTGTATTAAAACCTTTTCTAAGTCTATTAAAACGTTTGGTTTCGTCTAAATATGTATCTGGTTCATCTAAAATTAATAGACCATTATCATCGTATGTTTCATTATACCTTCTAGTAGACGTACTCCAGTTACCTGGGTTTTCTCTGTAACTATAACCTGTAGTATTAAAAATATTTACATTTCCAGTTCTGTAATTAATATTTCCAGAAATTCCTGCTCTAGGATTGTAACCAACATTGGTGTTTACGGCACCATTTAATCCTTGTAATTTACTTCGTCTTAAAATAATATTTAAAATACCTGCAGTTCCTTCAGAATCATAACGTGCAGAAGGCGAAGTAATAACTTCTACTTTTTCAATAGATTCGGCAGGTAATTGACGCAATGCATCAGAACCACTTAGGCCAACTAATCCTGATGGTTTCCCATTAATTAATATACGAACGTTTTCGTTTCCTCTAAGCGCTACATTTCCTTCTACATCTACAGAAACCGAAGGTACATTATCTAAAACATCGCTAACTGTTCCACCTCTTACGGTTAAATCTTTACCAACATTGTATATTTTTTTGTCTAGCTTTATTTCAACCGTAGTTTTTTCAGCTATAATGCTTACTTCATCTAAAGATTCTGCATTTTCAAAAAGGTATTGTGTAGTTAAAGTTTGAGATTTATTAAGATTCTGATTTTTTAATGATACGGTTTTAAATCCTATATACTCAAAACTAATAGTATAAGTACCTGTAGGAACAGAAATCTCATAATTACCAGAAGCATCTGTTATACCACCATTAATATTACTAGGATCAGTAGTGTCTTTAAAAACAACTGTAGCATATTCTAAAGGTAAATTAGTGCCTTTTTCTAAAATCTGCCCTTTTACTGTAATGTTTTGAGCACTAACAATAACTGTAAAAAGTAATAATGTTATTGTAAATAATAATTTATTCATGGGTATATCTTTGCAAAAATAAGATTGCAAAAATAGCTTATGATTTAAGGTTTTATGGTTAAAGCTTTGTTAATATAACTACAAAATTGTATCAATTAATTCTGTAGGTCTTGCTACAATAGCTTTATCCTTATTAATAACAATTGGTCGTTCTATTAATTTAGGGTTTTTAACCATTGCTTCAATAATTTCAGCATCTGATAATTCTTTTCCTTTATAATCGCTTTTCCAAATAGCTTCGGTTTTGCGTACTAATTGAATAGGAGTAAAGCCTAATTTTGAAATAACGTCTGTTAGTTTTTTAACTGTAAATTTTTCGTCTAAATATTTTACAATGTTAAATTCTACGTTTTTATTTTCTAAGTGTGCTACGCCTAAACGTGACTTACTGCAACGTGGATTATGGTATATTTTGATCATATTTAATTATAGATTATCAGTTTCTTCGGTTTGTTGTCCCATCATCATTAAATATGCTTTTAAAAATGGTTGAATGTTACCATCTAAAACAGCTTCTACATTTCCGGTTTCGTGACCAGAACGTACATCTTTTATTAATTTATAAGGATGCAAAACATAGTTTCTAATTTGGCTTCCCCATTCAATTTTCATTTTATCCGATTCAATATCTTGCCTTAGCGCTAATTGTTTTTGGAGCTCGATTTCGTACAATTGAGACTTTAACATTTGCATAGCTCTTAATCGGTTATCTTGTTGCGAACGCGTTTCTGAACATTGAATTTGAATACCAGAAGGCTTATGTTTTAGCTGAACTTTGGTTTCAACCTTATTTACATTTTGTCCACCAGCACCACTAGATCGGGCAGTAGTTATTTCAATATCTGCAGGGTTTATATCAATTTCAATAGTATCATCAACTAAAGGATAGACATATACCGAAGCAAAGCTTGTATGTCGTTTAGCATTACTATCAAAAGGCGAAATACGAACCAATCTATGAACGCCATTTTCTCCTTTAAGCCAACCAAAAGCAAAATCGCCTTCAATTTCTATAGTTACTGTTTTAATTCCAGCAACATCGCCACCTTGATAATTTAATTCTTTGACTTTAAATCCGTTCTTTTCAGCATACATTAAGTACATACGCATTAGCATTTCTGCCCAATCACAACTTTCTGTTCCACCAGCACCAGCAGTAATTTGTAATACTGCACTTAGTTTATCGCCATCTTCCGATAGCATATTTTTGAACTCTAAGTTTTCTATACTTTCTACCGCTACGTCAAAACGGTTAGTTACATCTTCTGCTGTAGCTTCATCTTCCTTAAAAAACTCGTAAATCACTTCTAAATCTTCAATTAAAGCTTCAGATGTTTCATAGTCTTTAATCCACTGCTTTTTCTCTCTAATCGATTTCATAATAACTTCTGCAGCTTTAGAATCGTTCCAGAAATTAGGGTCAAAGGTTTGTTCTTCTTCGTTTTGTATTAGAATTTTCTTGTTATCTAAGTCAAAGATAGTGTCGTAGCTTACCTAGACGTGTATTAAGGAGTTTAACTTGATCGGAAGTAATCATTAATTTGAATATGTTTTAATATTAAGCGAATATAGGAAAGTTAGTGTTTAATTGTATTAGTTTAGTAGTTGTTACTTTGTTTTAATTGTTTTAATAGCTTTTTAGGAATTATAAACGGTAAAGTTGAATAGTGTTTTTTAGTATAGTTTCTTTTTATTTTCCAAGCAATTATGTACCTCTTGTCAGTTGACTTATTAAAATCCCACCATCTATTTGATATAAAATACCATTTATTGCTAATCCTGTTTTTAACAACAAGTATTTTTTTATTTCGATAAGATAGTCCAACACCAGTTTCTTTATTATATGAAATCCACATTCTTGGATACTTGAGTTTTGATTTGTTAGAATTGAATTTTTTATGCCTGCTAATTGTATAGGAAATATCTACAGTATCCATTATACTTAGAAGTTTTTTACTATAAGTAAGTTCTTTAACTAAGATAAAATCGATTACTTTGAAATCTAAATCACCTCTTTTTATTGGTTTTGAAATTTCCTGAATAATAAAAAGTTTATTTTTATACTTAATTAGTGTTGAATCTTTTTTTGATTCATCTCTAAAATATTGATTTACTATTGTATCTTTTTTTGTATTTAGAAATAATGCTGGATGCATTAAACTTAATTCTAAATCAATATTTTCTGTAGTAATAGCTTTTGAATATTCTTTAATACATTGTTCTAAATCTTTTTGATCAATTAAATTTTGGGAATTTAATATCGATGAAATAAAAAGTAGGAATAAAGAAAGTTTTAATTTCATTTGAAGAATTGATTTAAACAAAAATAGAATTTAACGCTTCAACTAAAAATAAAAGTACTTATTTTTATGTTTTTATATTAAGGTTTTTAGAATATGATAATAGATTTAAGAAGCGATACAGTTACAAAACCAACAAAAGGTATGTTAGATTCTATGATGTCTGCAGAAGTTGGCGACGATGTTTATAAAGAAGATCCATCTATAAATGCACTTGAAGTTAAAATTGCTAAGATGTTTGGTAAAGATCAAGCTTTGTTTTTTCCTACGGGAACTATGGCAAATCAAGCCGCTATAAAATTACATACGCAACCTGGAGATCAAGTGATTTGCGATAAATATGCACATATTTTTAATTATGAAGGTGGCGGAGCTTCTTTTAATAGTGGCGTTTCTTGTAAGTTATTAGATGGAAATAGAGGAATGTTTACGGCAGAACAAGTTGTTGAGGCTATAAATCCACCAGATTTTTACCATAGTCCATTAACTACTTTAGTAGAAATAGAAAACACGACTAATAAAGGTGGCGGCGCTTGTTGGGATTTTGAGGAAATTAAGAAGATTCGTAAAGTTTGTGATGAAAAAAATTTAGGATTTCATTTAGATGGCGCAAGATTGTGGAATGTACTTATTGCTAAAAACGAAACGGCTTTAGATTACGGAAAACAGTTTGATACTATTTCTGTTTGTTTAAGTAAAGGTTTAGGTTGTCCTGTTGGTTCTGTTTTGGTTGGCGATGCTAAATTTATGGAAAAAGCCATAAGAATCCGTAAGATTTTTGGTGGAGGAATGCGACAAGCAGGCTTTTTAGCAGCAGCAGGAATTTATGCGTTAGATAACCAATTGGAACGTTTAGAAGAAGACAACAAAAAAGCCAAACAATTAGGCGATTTGTTAGCGCAACAAGACTACATTAAAAAAGTAGAACCTGTAGAAACGAACATTGTTATTTTTGAGTTGAATAATAAGTTTTCTCAAACAGAATTTAACGACAAAATGAAACTGAACAATATCCGTTTAAGCGATATGGGACAAGGAAAACAACGTGTCGTAACGCATCACGATTATACAGATGTTATGCATAGTAGGTTTTGTGAGGTTTTAATAAAATTATGAAAATACTATGGAAGCTATATTTGAAATAATGCTTCTTTTAATTTTTAGATATCCAGGAGCGGCATTACGTTGGTTGTTTTCTCGACTTTGGAAGTCTAAAAAAAAGTATATAGAGTTTTTAGAGGATAATGTTGAGTCAAATGCAATAATATTTATAGGTACTTTAATTCTTGTGACTTTACTAGTTAAATTTGTTCTGTTTTAAAACTGAAATTGTGTTTAAAATTTATAACAAAATATGGTGTTATTTTATTTTTTAGGTGTTATTTTTATAATAGCCTTAGTTATTTATGGGTTTATTTATATTGATAGACAAAATGATAAAAAGAATTTAAAAAATGATTGGGAAAAATTTCTTAAATCTGTTTCACTGAATGATGTAAAAGGAATTGCATTGAATGGTGATAAATTAATTTGGAATTCACACCTCAAAAATGATCAACTTAACAGAATAATTAATATTGTAAATTCACGAGTATCTGATTTTCCTGAATTGGAAGATTTAAAAAATAATGCCTTTAATAAAAAATTACATTATGATCGCCCTTTACCATATCCTGGCAGTAGTGGAGGGAAAAAGCAAAGTTAGTGAAGATTTGTTCAATATAAACTGAATTATAAATAAAAAGACTACAAATTCAATACAATAAGTAGTCTTTTATCTTGATTCTATGCTCTTAACTCTTAACAAGGAAAAGTAATTAATTACATTCCAGGAATATTAGGCATTCCATCTTTAGCGGCAGCAGCCAATTCAGCTTCACTAATATTAGTCGCTTTTGTTATAGCTTTGTTAAGCGTCATAATTAGATAATCTTCTAATTGTTCTTTGTCTTCAAGTAAAGCATCATTAACATCAATAGATTTAATAGTTCTATTAGCTGTTAAAGTTACTTTAAGTAAGCCATCGTTACTTTTTTCGTCCACTAAAACTGTATCTAAACGTTTTTTAGTTTCTTCAACTTTTGCTTGAGCTTCTTTTAATTTGCTCATCATTCCCATCATATCTCCAAACATAATTGTATCATTTTAAGTATTTCAGTAGCAAAGATATTAATCAGTTTTTAAAAAGAAAAGAATAGCGTAGAAGTGTTTAAAATTAATGTAATAAAAACTATTTTTACGTTTTTAGAAGACAGACACAAATGACGAAACTTAGAACAGATTTAGTAGCTCCAAAAGCAAAAAAAATAGCCAAAGAATTAGAAAAACATGGCGATGTTAGAATAGATAATTACTACTGGTTAAACGAAAGAGAAAACGGAGAAGTTATAGCGTATTTAAACAAAGAAAATGCGTATACTAAAGTTGTGATGAAGCATACAGAAAATTTTCAGAAATCTTTATTCGATGAAATGAAAGCCAGAATAAAAGAAGATGATGAATCTGTGCCATACAAATATAGAGGTTATTGGTATATTACGCGTTTTGAGAAAGGTCAAGACTATCCAATTTACACACGTAAAAAAGAAACTTTAGAGGCAGACGAAGAAATTCTGTTTAATTGTAACGAAATGGCTAAAGGTTTAACTTACTTTAAATTAGGAAGTTTTGCCATAAGTCCAGATAATACAAAGATTGCTTTTACAACAGATACAGTAAGTAGAAGACAATATACCATTCAAATTAAAGACTTAAAAACAAACGAAGTTTTTAGCGATAAAATAGAAAACACCACAGGAAGTTGTACTTGGGCAAATGATAACGAAACGTTGTTTTACACCAAAAAAGATGAAGTGACATTACGCTCAGACAAAGTATATAATCACAAGATTTTTACCGATGCTAAAGACGATGTTTTAGTTTATTTTGAAGCAGACGAAACATTTAACACGTTTGTGTATAAAAGTAAATCTAGAAAATATTTAATTATAGGCTCTAGTAGTACAACCACAAGCGAATACAGAATTTTGAATGCAGACAATCCCAATGGAGAGTTTGTGGTTTTTCAAGAACGTGTTCGCGATTTAGAATATAATATTGCTCATTATCAAGATCATTTTTATATAGTTAATAATGGAGATGGAGCAACTAATTTTAAACTTCAAAAAACATTAGAAACTCAAACAAGTAGAGTAAATTGGCAAAATGTTTTGCCATATAGAACAGATGTTTTAATAGAAGATATCGAGATTTTTTCAGAATACTTGGTAATTAACGAAAGAGAAAATGGTTTAAATAATATTCGCATTATAGCTTGGAATGGAAGTGAGGATTACTATTTACCTTTTGATGGCGAAACGTACACTGCTTATGTTGGTAATAATCCAGATTTTGAAAGTAATGTAATGCGTTACGGATTCAACTCTTTAACAAACCCAAGTTCTGTAATAGATTATAATTTTAAAACAAAATCTAAAACAATTC
The DNA here is from genome assembly GCF_042094015.1 of Aurantibacter sp. NCBI lineage: Bacteria > Pseudomonadati > Bacteroidota > Flavobacteriia > Flavobacteriales > Flavobacteriaceae > Aurantibacter > Aurantibacter sp. The sequence continues at coordinate 50,158 of NZ_JBELDZ010000004.1, forward strand.
TAAAAGAGCAAGAAGTTCTAGGTGATTTTGACAAAACAAAATACGACTCTAAAAGACTTTGGGCAACAGCAAGAGATGGAGAAAAAATCCCAATGTCTATAGTTTACAAAAAAGGCATAGAATTAAATGGTAAAAACCCAGTATTACAATATGCTTACGGAAGTTATGGTTCTACTATAGATCCGTCGTTTTCATCGGTGAGATTAAGTTTGTTAGATCGCGGATTTATTCACGTCATTTGTCATATTCGTGGCGGAGAATATTTAGGTAGAGAATGGTATGAAGATGGAAAGATGTTACAAAAAATGAACACTTTTACAGACTTTATAGATTGTTCTAAATTTTTAATTGAAGAAGAATATACGTCTGAAAAACATTTATATGCTATGGGTGGATCTGCTGGAGGCTTATTAATGGGGACAATTATGAATTTAAATCCTGAGTTATATAATGGTGTAATTGCAGCAGTTCCTTTTGTTGATGTTGTAACAACTATGTTAGATAATACCATTCCATTAACAACAGGAGAATATGATGAGTGGGGAAACCCAAACGAGAAAAAGTATTACGATTATATGAAATCGTATAGCCCTTACGATAATGTTGTGGCGCAAGATTACCCCAATACATTAATAACAACAGGATTACACGATTCTCAGGTGCAATATTGGGAACCAGCAAAATGGATTGCCAAACTAAGAGAATTAAAAACCGATAATAATATTATGTTAATGCAAACAGATATGACAGCTGGTCATGGAGGAGCTTCAGGGAGATTTGAAGCATTGAAAGATGTAGCTTTAGAATATGCATTTTTATTAGATTTAGAAAATATTAACAAATAATTGCTCGATTTATTGTAATTTTGCAAAGTTTGGAATAACTATTTAGTTATGGCTTATAACATAATATATGGATAATAAAAAACAAGTTTTTGATAGTGTATTAGACTTAGTAGGTCAAACACCATTAATTAGACTAAATAAAATAACAAAGGATTTTAAAGGTAATTACTTAGCAAAAGTAGAAGCTTTTAACCCTGGTCATTCTTCAAAAGATCGTATCGCTTTACATATTATTGAACAAGCAGAACGCGAAGGTATTTTAAAACCTGGAGATACTATTATAGAAACTACTTCTGGTAATACAGGATTTAGTATTGCTATGGTTAGCGCAATTAAAGGTTATAAGTGTATTTTAGCAGTAAGTTCAAAATCGTCACCAGATAAGATTGATATGCTAAAAAATATGGGGGCAAAAGTTTATGTGTGTCCTGCAAATGTAAAAGCAGACGATCCAAAATCTTATTACGAAGTTGCAAAGCGACTACATAGAGAAATTAAAGGTTCTGTACTTATTAATCAATATTTTAATAAGTTAAATATAGCAGCACATTACCATTCTACTGGTCCAGAAATTTGGAATCAAACTGAAGGAAAAATAACGCACTTAGTAGCGTGTAGTGGAACTGGAGGAACTATTTCAGGAACAGCACAATATTTAAAAGAGCAAAATCCAAATATTAAAGTTATTGGAGTAGATGCTTACGGTTCTGTTATTAAAAAGTATCACGAAACAAGAGAATTAGACGAAAAAGAAATTTACCCATATAGAATTGAAGGTTTAGGAAAAAACTTAATCCCTGGAGCTACAGACTTTGACGCCATAGATGATTTTATAAAAGTTACTGACGAAGAAAGTGCACATTCAGCAAGAGAATTAGCAAATACTGAAGGTTTATTTTGTGGTTATACTTCTGGTGCAGCAATGCAAGCTTTAAAGCAATTAAACGAAATAGAATATTTTAAACCAACAGATAATGTTGTAGTTATATTTCCAGATCATGGATCGCGATATATGAGTAAAATTTATAGCGATAAATGGATGAAAGATCAAGGCTTTTTTGATACTCAAAATGAAGAAGCTACAACTAGTGTTCAGTACATAAAATAACAAATCGATAAAATTTTTATTAAAAGTTAGCCTAAAATTCAATTTTAGGCTAACTTTTTTGTTAATAACCAATAGCAAAATATTATGCCTTAAGGATATTATTCCTTAATTTTGCGGGGTTATAATTACCTGAAACAACAAATGTTTCAATATATAATTTATATTTATGAGAGATTTATTTGATAAAATATACAAAGACAAAGGCCCACTAGGTAAATGGGCTGCTCATGCAGAAGGATATTTTGTGTTTCCTAAATTAGAAGGGGAAATTTCTAATAGAATGAAGTTTCAAGGAAAAGATGTTATTACTTGGAGTATAAACGATTATTTAGGTTTAGCTAATCACCCAGAAGTAAGAAAGGTTGATGCCGAAGCTGCTGCACAATATGGTTCTGCTTATCCTATGGGAGCAAGAATGATGTCTGGACATACAGATTTACATGAGCAATTGCAAAATGAGTTGGCTGAGTTTGTAAATAAAGAAGCTGCATATTTATTAAACTTTGGTTACCAGGGAATGGTTTCTACAGTTGATGCTTTAGTTGCTAAAGATGATATTATTGTTTATGATGTAGATGCACATGCGTGTATTATTGATGGCGTTAGATTACACCACGGTAAACGTTTTACATACAAGCATAATGATATTGAGAGTTTAGAGAAAAATTTAGAACGTGCTACAAAAATGGCAGAAACTACCGGCGGAGGAATCTTAGTTATTTCTGAAGGTGTTTTTGGAATGAGAGGTGAGCAAGGTCGTTTAAAGGAAATAGTAGCATTAAAGAAGAAATTTAATTTTAGACTTTTTGTAGATGATGCACATGGCTTTGGAACTTTGGGTAAAACTGGAGCTGGAGCAGGAGAAGAGCAAGGTGTACAAGATGATATTGATGTGTATTTTGCAACGTTTGCTAAGTCTTTAGCAAGTACAGGTGCGTTTATTGCAGGTGATAAAGAGATTATGGATTATCTAAAATATAATCTACGTTCTCAAATGTTTGCAAAATCTTTACAAATGCAGTTAGTTGTTGGAGCATTAAAGCGTTTAGATATGTTGCGTACAATGCCAGAACTTAAAAATAAGTTATGGGAAAACACTAATGCCTTACAATCAGGATTAAAAGCTAAGGGATTTGATATTGGAACAACACAAAGTTGCGTCACACCAGTTTATTTAAACGGAAGTATTCCTGAAGCTATGGCTTTAGTTAAAGATTTGCGTGAAAATCACGGTATATTCTGTTCTATTGTTGTTTATCCTGTAATTCCAAAAGGATTAATTTTATTACGATTAATTCCTACAGCAACACATACTTTAGAAGATGTAGAGTTAACTTTAGTTGCTTTTGAAGCTATTAGGGAACGTCTAGAAAACGGAACATATAAAAGAATGTCTGCTTCTATTATGGCAGCAATGGGTGAATAACAACCCTTAGAATTTGTAAAAATAAAAAACGTCCAACTTCATTATGAAATTGGACGTTTTATTTTAATTTGGGTTTTTCTATTTCTAAAGCGTTTTTCTTAAAGTTTCACGAGTTACATAAACTTCAGGATCCATATTCTTCCATATTTTTCTAATAGCATCATTGTCAGATAATTCTGCAGTTCTATAACAAGTTTTAATTCCTTTTTCTGTAAACATATTATAATATTCGTTAAAAATAATAGCGTGAACACCTTTGTTTTGGTAGTCTTTATCTACGCCAATTAAGTAAAACATTACATCCTTGCTATGCTTTTTTGCTTTTAAAACTTTAAGGAAGCCAACTGGAAATAATTTCCCTTTTATATCCTGAAGTGTTTCTGCAAAACGCGGCATAACAATAGCAAAAGCAACTAGCTCATTATTTTTATCAACAACAAATTTTATATATTCTGGATTTATAAATGACAAGAATTTCTTTTTAAAGTATTCCTTTTGAATTTCTGTGATTTTAACAAACGAAGCTAAATCATTATAGGTTTTATTGAATAAATCAAACATCTTATCTGCATAAGGCATTACTTCTTCAGTTTTAGTAAACTTTAAGGCGGTTAACTGATAACGCTTTTTAATCATTTCTTGAAGTTTGAAAAATAGTTCAGGTTTTACATTAGTAAATGGAAACCTGTTTTCTTCGTATTTTTTTTCTGTGATAAAACCATGATTAATATAGTGCTTGTAATAGTATTCATGATTATACCAAGCCACCATATTTCCAACTTCATTAAAACCAGAAGTCATAACACCAACTTTGTCTAGGTTTGAGAAGCCAACTGGTCCTTCAGTATATTCTAAGTTATACTGTTTTCCAATGGCATAAACTTCATTTAAAAGCGCTTTAGATACTTCTATGTCATCAATAAAATCAAACCAACCAAAACGCATTTTTTTTACATTTTGATCTTTTACTTCTAACCAATTTATAATAGCAGCAATACGACCAACAATTTTGGTGTTTCTATAGGCCAAAAATAATGTTGCTTCTGCATCTTTAAATATTGGGTTCTCCTTAGTGTCAAATGTTTTTATTTCTTGAGAAATAATAGGAGGAATCCAATACTTAGAATCATTATATAAGCTAAAAGGAAATGTAATAAAAGCTTTTAAATCCTTTTTAGATGTTACCTTTTTTATAGTAATCATATAAAATTATTCAGAATCAAAGTCAATTATCTGGTTTTCTTTTTTAGGCTTAGAAGTAGAACCTTCTTCTCCTTTTTTCTTTTTCTTTTTACGACCTCTTTTTTTGTTTTCTTTACGTTCAAACTCATCAATTACATCTGTTCCGTTGTCTTTTTCTTCCGGATCTGTATGCATATCAAATCTATAAGAAACACCAAAATTTGCATTAAAGACTGATGGTGTATCTTTTGTGTTAAATGTAATTCCAGCATCAAACTGTATATCTTTAGTATGTAAATAAGCGCCACCAAGTCTAAATAAGTTATCAGCATAGAAATCACTATAAATAGCTTGAGCTTCTCCAAAGCCAACCCATTTGTCGTTAATTGCTTTTGTAAATGTTACAATCCATTGTAAATCCGAATATTCAGAGCCAATTCTGTCTTTAATTATATTTACTACCATAACCCAACCACTTTTAAAGTTGTTTTGAGATGATATAATAACTTTAGGGCTAAAACCTTCAACATCTGGAGCTAGATAAGGGTTGTTTTTAAAATCATAATTTCCACCAACGTAAACAGAAACTGCTGGAATTAAAGTTTTCCATTTAAATTTCTTGTTTGCATGGTAACTCATTAAATTAGGTTTGTCTTCTTCTTTATCTTTATAAGGATCATACACTAAGTATTTAGCACCAAGGACTAAATTTTTAAAGTTAGAATATTTTTGTTCTGCTGGAATTGTAGATCTATTATCAGTAAACGTAGCGCTTTGGTAGCTTGCTTCTATATTTAATTCTAATTCTTCAAAAAACAAACCATATCTAGCTGCCAAATCAAAACCTAAACCTGATAACTCACTTTTTAAAGGAGTATGTTTTTCCCTAACTATATATGGGCCAGTTTCAACTTGCGCAACATTTTTACCAACTGACCAAGCGCCTCTTGAAACTCCAGGTCGGTTTGAGTTAATCTCTTCGGTATATTGCGCATGTACAGATAATATTGTACTTAAAACTATGAATAATAAACTTAAACGCGTTTTCATAAAAAATAGGTTTAGCTTCAAATATAATATATTATATATTTTTTAAGGCTTTATGTTGCTAATAAAATCTATAGAATTGTATTTTTGTTTAAAATATTACTTTATGTTACAAGAAGCATCATTAACAGGTCTATTTAAAGTCCTTTTATATATAGCATTATTTTATTACGGATTTAAGATTTTAAGTCGAATTTTTGCACCATTACTTTTAAAGTATGTTATGAAGAAAGCGGAAACTAAGTTTGGTGCTGGCTTTAAGTCTAACCAACAGACTAAATCTAAAAAAGAAGGCGAAATTACTATAGAAAATATTCCTGATAAAAAGAGCACTAATAATAAAGTTGGAGAATACGTAGATTACGAAGAAGTAGAGTAGTAAATCAAGTTAAAATTCCTTTACTTTTTTGTCTATTTGAATAAAATAGATGTATTTTCGAGAATTATAATTTATTTTTTATGTCATTCAATTTTAAAAAAATCTTACCACATATATTAGTTGTAGTTGGATTTATTTTAGCTTCATTATTATACTTTAGCCCAGTTTTAAAAGGTAAAGAAATTTATCAAAGTGATATTGTTCACTATATTGGAATGGCTAAACAGCAAAAAGATTTCAAAGTAGAAACAGGTACAGAAACATATTGGACTAACAGTGCTTTTGGAGGAATGCCAACCTATCAATTAGGAGCAAAATATCCGCATAACTATATTAAAAAATTAGATTTAACGCTACGATTTTTACCAAGACCAGCAGATTATTTATTTCTATACTTTATTGGGTTTTATATTTTATTACTAAGCCTAAAATTAGACTATAAATTGGGAGCTTTAGGTGCGTTAGCTTTTGGTTTTTCTACATATTTAATTATAATTTTAGGTGTTGGACATAATAGTAAAGCACATGCAATCGCCTATATGCCTTTAGTCTTGGCTGGAATTATTTATACCTTTAGAAAACAATATGTTTTAGGGTTTTTATTAACTACAATTGCCTTAGGTTTAGAATTAGTAGCTAACCACTTTCAAATGACGTATTATTTGTTATTGTTAGTCTTGGTTTTAGGTATTTGTTATTTAATAGATGCTTACAAAAAGCAGTTTTTATCTCACTTTTTTAAATCTGTAGGAATTTTAACCATTGCAGCTATTTTAGCGGTTGGGTTGAACGCTACTAACTTTTTAGCTACGCAAGAATATGTTAAAGAAAGTACACGTGGAAAAAGTGAATTAACCATAAATGCAGATGGTTCTCCAAAAGAAATAACTAACGGATTATCTAAAGAATATATTACAGAATATAGTTACGGGATTTTAGAAAGCATCAATCTTTATATTCCACGTTTTTTAGGTGGCGGAAGTAATGAAGATGTTGGTAAAAATTCTGAAATGTATAAATTCTACACTAATATAGGAGCAAGTCCAATAGAAGCGTTGCGAGAAGTGGAAAGAACACCAACGTATTGGGGAAAACAAACTATTGTAGAAGCTCCAGCTTATGTTGGCGCAGTTATTTTATTTTTGTTTGTGTTTGCTTTATTTATAATTAAAGGTAGATTAAAATGGTGGCTTGTTGGCGGAACTATTCTATCATTACTATTATCTTATGGTAAACATTTAGGATTCTTAACTGATTTCTTTATTGATTATGTGCCATTTTACAACAAATTTAGAGCTGTAAGTTCTATTCAAGTTATTTTAGAATTATGTATTCCTGTTTTAGCTATTTTTGGTTTACACAGATTATTTAATGATTTTAGTAAAGCTGAAGACAAGCAAAAAGCATTATTATACACTACTGGAATTACTGCTGGTTTATGTTTGGTTTTTGTGTTATTTCAATCTGCTTTATTTGATTTTGTTGGTGGTAACGATGGTTATTATAGACAATCTTATGGTGAATATGGACAAGCTTTTATTGAAGCTCTAAGAGCAGACAGGCAATCGTTTTTAACAAGCGATACTTTGAGAACTTTAGTGTTAGTATTACTTTCTGCAGGATTGATTTATACGTTTTTAAAGAAAATTTTATCAGAAAAATTAGTTGTAATTGCTTTTGCGGTTTTAATTATATTTGATTTAGTTGGTGTAGATAGACGCTATGTAAATAACGACAGTTTTGTTTCAGCAAGAGCAATGAACAAACCATTTAGAACTAATAAAGCCGATTTAGCTATTTTAAAAGATACTGATAATTATCGTGTTTTAGATTTAGAGTCAAGACAACCAACAAAGTCAGCTTACTTTCATAATTCCATAAATGGTTATCATGCAGCAAAATTAAAGCGTTTTGATGAAGTTTTTGATTTCTATTTATCTAAAAACAATCAAAATGTATTAAGTCTTTTTAATGTGAAATACATTATTGCTCCAGACGAAGAAACTGGTGTTTATCCATTTCCAAATCCTGAAGCTAATGGGAATGCTTGGTTTGTATCTGAAATAAAGAAATTGAACTCTGTTAATGAAGAAATTTTAGCTTTAGATAAATTGAAACATAAAACTGTTGCAGTAACTACAGAAGCTTCATTACAAAACAGCGTTTTTAAAGTCGATTCTTTAGCCTCAATAAAAGTTAAAACGTATCAGCCTAACAAAATAGAATATGTATCTATCAATACAAATAAAGGCTTTGCTGTGTTTTCTGAAATGTATTATGGAAATGGATGGAAAGCTACTATAGATGGAAAAGAACAAGCTATTAATCGTGTAGATTATACGTTGCGTGGTTTAGAAATTCCAGCAGGAAAACATACTATTATATTTAGTTTTGAACCACAAGTTGTAAAAACAGGAAGTACAATTACATTAATAACATCTATTGTTGTTATACTGCTTTTATTTGGTGGATTATTTATTAGCTTTAAACAAAAAAATGCCTAAAAAGGTTCTCATAATTACATATTATTGGCCAAATGCTGGCGGACCAGGCGTACAACGTTGGTTAAAGTTTGTAAAATACTTACCAGAATTTGACATTGAACCAGTTGTATATTGTCCAGAAAACGCCACTTATCCTATAATAGATAACACATTAGAATCAGAAGTGTCTAAAACAATTACTGTTTTAAAGCAACCTATAAAAGAGCCTTATAAGTTAGCTGGTTTATTTTCTAAACAAAGCAAAACCATAAGTAAAGGAATTATTAAAGCAGATAAAAAGCAAAACTTAATTGAAAAAGTAATGCTTTATGTTAGAGGTAATTTTTTTATACCAGATGCACGTAAAAATTGGGTAAATCCATCCGTTAAATTCTTAGAGAATTATATTAAAGAAAATAATATAGATGCCATAATTACTACTGGTCCACCACACAGTTTACATTTAATTGGAATGCAGTTAAAAGCTAAACTAAATGTAACTTGGTTTGCCGATTTTAGAGATCCGTGGACAACTATTGGTTATCATAAAAAGTTGAAGTTAACTAAAGCCTCAAAAGAAGAACATTTAAAACTAGAACACGAAGTTTTAAATAAAGCTAATCATATTATAGTAACCAGTTATAATACAAAACTTGAATTTTCTGCAAAAACACAACAGCCTATTTCTGTTATTACAAATGGTTTTGATGATGAAAATATAAAGGTTGATGCTTTAGATGAAAAATTCACCATTTCTCATATAGGTTCTTTATTGTCTGAAAGAAACCCTGAGATTTTATGGCAAGTTTTAAGCGAATTAATTCAAGAAAATAAATTGTTTTCTAAGCAATTTGAATTACAATTAGTTGGAGCAGTAGGAGAAGCTATATTAGATCGTTTAAAGTTTTATAATTTAATGCCACATACCAATTTAGTTGGTTATGTAAATCATTTACAAGCGGTAAGTCTTCAAAAAAAATCTCAAGTATTATTATTGGTAGAAATAAATTCTCAAGATACCAAAGCAATTATTCCGGGTAAATTATTTGAGTACTTTAATGCCAATAGACCAATTTTAGCAATTGGTCCAGATGGAAGTGATGTAGAAGGTTTAATTCATCAAACTAATACGGGACATTATTATTTATATAACGAAAAAGAGGCCTTAAAACAGTGTGTTCTTAATTGTTTTAATTTGTATTTAAAAGACAGTTTAATAAGTGAGTCTAATTCTATTTTAAAATTCAGTAGAAAGTATTTAACAGGGCAATTAGCAAAAATCTTAACAACTTAGATTATGGGAATTGTTTTAAATCAATCAATAAAAAATACTGTAATTACTTATTTAGGCTTTGGTTTAGGAGCAATAAATATTCTTTTTCTATACACCAACTATTTAACAGAAGAATATTTTGGATTAGTAGCTTACATTCTTTCTGTTGCTAATATATTAATGCCTTTAATGGCTTTTGGTGTGCACAATACGATTGTAAAATTCTATTCGTCTTTTAAAACACGTTTAGATCAACAAAACTTTTTGACAGTTATGCTCTTTTTACCGTTGTTTTTAATTATTCCTTTAGCAGCGTTTACAAATTTAGCACATAATCAAATTGCCGAGTGGATTTCTAAGGAGAATCCAATAACCAAAAATTACATATGGTTAATTTATGTTACTGCAATTGCTTTTGCTTATTTTGAAGTCCTTTACGCTTGGAGTAAAGTGCAATTACAAAGTGTTTTTGGGAATTTTATAAAAGAAGTTTTTCATAGAGTAGCTATAATGTTGTTGCTTTTTGCTCACCATTTTAAATATATTACTGTTGATGAATTTATTTATAGTATTACAGTTGTCTATTTTATAAGACTTTTAATAATGGCTATATATGCGTTTAGTTTGCAAAAACCAACATTTAACATAAGACGTATACCAAATCTAATTTCTATTATAAAATATTCTGCTTTAATTATAATTGCAGGCTCTGTAGCTTTAATTATTTTAGAAATCGATAAATTTATGATTGGTCAATTTGTTCCAAGTTTAAGTAATGTAGCTTATTATAGTGTAGCTATTTTTATAGCAACTGTAATAGATGTTCCTCAACGAGCTATGCAACAAATTGTAAATCCATTAACAGCAGAATATCTTAATGCTAAAAATTATTTAGCATTAAATGATTTGTATAGAAAATCATCTA
>NZ_JBELDZ010000005.1:0-34219 GCF_042094015.1 Aurantibacter sp.
AAAATGCTTTTTATCCTTTTAAAGATGCTGATAAGTATTCGCGATTCATACGAGCAATATTTTCTAAAGAAATTCCTTTAGGGCATTCAACTTCGCAAGCACCTGTGTTAGTACAATTTCCAAATCCTTCATCATCCATTTGCTTCACCATATTTAAAACACGATCTGTTGCCTCTACTTTACCTTGAGGTAATAAAGCAAATTGAGATACTTTTGCTCCAACAAATAACATAGCTGATGAGTTTTTACAACTTGCAACACAAGCACCACAACCAATACAAGTTGCTGCACTAAATGCATCGTCTGCATCTTGTTTATTTACTGGAATTGCATTAGCATCTATAGTGTTTCCAGAAGTATTTACAGAAATAAATCCTCCTGCATGTTGTATACGATCAAAAGAAGACCTATCAACTATTAAATCTTTTACAACAGGAAATGCAGTTGCTCTAAACGGCTCTATAGTAATAGTATCACCATCTTTAAACATACGCATATGTAATTGACATGTAGTTACGCCTCTATCTGGTCCATGAGCTTCTCCATTAATATATAAAGAACACATCCCGCAAATTCCTTCACGACAATCGTGGTCGAAAGCTACTGGCTGGTCTCCTGAGTTAATTAATTGCTCGTTTAAAACGTCTAACATTTCAAGGAAAGACATATCTGGAGAAATATCGCTGACTTTATAATCAACCATACTTCCTTTATCACTTGCGTTTTTTTGACGCCAAATCTTAAGTGTTAAATTCATATTCATAGATTTCCTTATTTATAAGATCTTTGTTTTAATTCTATATCATTGAACTCTAATTCTTCTTTATGCAAAATAGCATCACTAGGTTCTCCTTTGTATTCCCATGCAGAAACATAAGCAAAATCTTTATCGTTACGTAAAGCTTCTCCTTTTTGTTCTCCATCTAATTCTACAGAGTCTTCTCTAAAATGTCCTCCACAAGATTCTTCTCTATTAAGTGCATCTTTAGCGAAAAGCTCTCCTAATTCTAAGAAATCTGCAACACGACCAGCTTTAGCTAATTCTTCGTTGTATTCTTCGTTAGTTCCAGGAACACTTACCTCTTTCCAGAATTGATCTCTTAAAGCTTTGATTTCAGAAATTGCTTCTGTTAATCCTTGAACATTACGAGACATTCCTACTTTGTTCCACATTATTTTCCCTAATCTCTTATGAAAATAGTCTACAGAATGTTGTCCATCATTTTTAATGAAAAATTCTATTGTTTTTCTAACTTCAGCCTCAGCTTCATCGAACTCTTTTGTATCTGTTGGAATTGTTCCTGTTCTAATATCATCAGATAAATAATCTCCAATAGTATAAGGTAACACAAAATATCCATCAGCTAAACCTTGCATTAAAGCAGAAGCTCCAAGTCTGTTTGCTCCATGATCAGAGAAGTTTGCTTCTCCAATACAATATAATCCAGGAACCGTAGTCATTAAGTTATAATCTACCCAAACTCCACCCATAGTATAGTGAACTGCTGGATAAATCATCATTGGTGTATTATAAGGATCTTCATCTACAATCTTATAATACATTTGAAATAGATTTCCGTATTTATTTTTTATAACTTCTTGACCTAATTTTTTAACTAAATCAGCCTCTTCTGTGTTTAACCCTTTAATAGTTGCTTGTTCTTTTCCGTAACGTATAATTGCAGAAGCAAAATCTAAATAAACAGCTTCACCTGTTGCATTTACACCAAAACCTGCATCACAACGTTCTTTAGCAGCACGAGATGCAACATCTCTTGGAACTAAATTACCAAATGCTGGATAACGTCTTTCTAAGTAATAATCTCTATCTTCTTCAGCAAGATCTTTTGGTCTTAAAGTTTTATTACGAATAGCCTCAACATCTTCCATCTTTTTAGGAACCCAAATACGTCCATCGTTACGTAATGACTCAGACATTAACGTTAGTTTAGACTGATGATCTCCTGAGACTGGAATACATGTTGGGTGAATTTGCGTATAACACGGATTTGCAAAATATGCGCCACGCTTATGTGCTTTCCAACCAGCAGTAACATTAGATCCCATTGCATTTGTAGATAAAAAGAATACATTACCATATCCACCTGTACCTAATACAACTGCGTGAGCTGAATGTCTTTCAATTTCACCATTTATTAAATTACGAGTAATAATTCCACGAGCTTTACCATCAACCTTTACAACGTCTAACATTTCGTGACGGTTGTACATTTTGATTTTTCCACGACCAATCTGACGATTCATTGCAGAATAAGCTCCTAATAATAATTGCTGTCCAGTTTGTCCTGCAGCGTAAAATGTTCTTGAAACAAGAACTCCACCAAAAGAACGATTATCTAACAATCCACCATATTCACGTGCAAAAGGCACTCCTTGTGCAACACATTGGTCAATTATATTCGCAGAAACCTCAGCTAAACGATATACGTTAGCTTCACGAGAACGATAATCTCCACCTTTTACAGTATCATAAAATAATCTGTACGTAGAATCTCCATCTCCTTGGTAATTTTTTGCTGCGTTAATTCCTCCTTGAGCCGCAATAGAATGCGCACGTCTTGGAGAATCTTGAAAGCAAAATGCTTTTACATTATACCCTAACTCTGCAAGCGTTGCTGCTGCAGATCCACCTGCTAAACCGGTTCCAACTACAATAACATCTATGTTACGTTTATTTGCCGGGTTAACAAGATCTATTTTATTTTTATAATTCGTCCATTTGTCTGCAATTGGACCTTTTGGTATTTTAGAATCTAAAGCCATAATTTATGATAATACGTGTTTAAGATGATGGTAAACTGCAATAAATACAAACCCTAAAGGGATTATAATTGCATAAGCTTTACCAAAACTTTTTAATCCTTTAGTATATTTATTATTAGCACCAACTGATTGAAATGCTGAATTAAAACCATGTAATAAATGTAATGCTAAAAAAACAAAAGCAATTACATATAAAATAGTTCTAACATGACTGTGAAATTTATGTTGAAGCTCTTCAAAATAACGAAAATCTTGTGTTCCTTCGATTAAACCAGTCATATCACCATCAATAAATTTAGTGTTAATCTCTGGCAACCAAAAATCGTAAAAATGAAGTCCCATAAAAGCTAAAATAGCTAATCCACTCCAAATCATATTACGACTCATCCATGAAGAATTAGCTCCTCCATTATTTTTTGCATAACTAATTTGGCGTGCTTTAGTGTTTTTAATTTCTAACACAAACCCCATTACAAAATGAAAAATAACACCAAATATTAAAACTGGCTGTAATAAATACTGAATAACCCAAAACGTTCCCATAAAGTGAGAAACTTCGTTAAAAGTGTCTGGACTAAATACAGAAAGTAAGTTGATTGAGAAGTGTTGTAGTAAGAAAACCATTAGAAAGAGTGCTGAAAGTGCCATAGCAAACTTTCTTCCAATTGAAGAATTTAAAATTCCGCTCATTATTATTTATAGTTAATTGATTGTTACACAAATATAAGGCGCAAAGCCTACTATAACAAATATTAACAATTAATTATAAGCTTATTTAGAATGGGTAAAGCTAGGAGCTAGTTTTGTTTAACTTTTAAAGATTATTTATTCTTTATAAGGTATTAAACCTCTTAATCCCATATCAACAACTTGTTCTCCAGCATTTGGCTCATACTTACCATCAGTATTAACTTCTGTCCACTCAAAACTATTATTTGTAGAGAATGATAATACCACAGTAACATCTTCTGTTTCTGTACCAGTTATGGTTAATCCATTTTCAAACTCGCCTGTAACCACACAAGAACCTTGAGGTACTGGAGAAGAATTAAATAATGGATTAGGTACTGTAGTTGCACCTTCTGGTGCTTGACCTTGACTTGTAAATCCTTGTGTTTCAAAAGCCCAAAAACCTTGTAATTTATTATCGTTTATATCAAAACTACTATTGTTTAAATTGAATGAAGTGATGTAACTGTTATATCCAACAAAACTTGCCAAAGTACCTAAATATTCAATTCCATTAGACAAAACATTAATATTTCCTTCTTGATAAGCTAAAGAAACACGAGTCCATTCATAAGTTCCTGCTGAAACAGTATTTAACGGAATAGAAAGAAAAATCTCATTGTTTCCCGCATAAGTTGCCTCTTGAAAATCGATTGCCAAATTGCCTCCAGAAGTAGTTTCCAAACCTTTATAAATAATTTCCCCTTCGCCTAAAGCTGTTGTTCCTGTTGGTGCAAATTCTATATAATTAGCACTCATTTTTTTCATAGTTGGAGATTGCGCGGCATTTCCTGAAACGACTACTTCTGGTTCACCTAAATTATTTAGTCGCTGCTGTGTTTTGTCAAATTTCAACTTAATAATTAAATTTGGTTGATTTGTTTCTGCCACTGAAGTATCGTCTTTAGCACAAGCTGACAACGCTATTATTGTAATTAAAATTAATTTCTTCATAATGTTTTATGTTTTTAAATTTTATTGAAACCAGCTAGTTCTACTAACCTCATATCCTCTATCCATACAATTATCGTTTTCGTTATTTCCTATATCAAAAACATAGAAAGTCCAATAAATTCTGAGGATTCTTTTTTAAAAACTCCAAAAAGACACTTTTTAGTATGCAGATCGTTTAATTTTAAATTAAAATTTTTTATTAAATCGTTCTGTTTTGAATAGTATCATTTTAATTTTTTAATCAATCAATCTCAAACTTCTTCTGTAAAACTCCAAAGTCAAAATAATAAACACCTTTTGGTAAATAACTTTCCCCATTTTTAGCAGGCTCAATATCTACACTTGTATTTTCTTTAAGTAAGGTTTTAATTCCTTTTTGGGTTAATGCTAAATTATAGGTTGAAGAATTAAATCCTTTATCAGCTTTGATAACAAAACGATTCAGTTCTTTTTTGTTTTCGGAAAGGACTTTAACTTCAATATCTTGTGCTCTGTTAGAGAATAATTGAAGCTCTAAACTTGGCTCAGAAGCTTTTAACCATTTACTCCAAGAATTTCCCCAAGATTTTGAATGGCTAATAGTTTCTATATCAAAAACAGTAATGTTTTCTGTTAATAATGCTTCTGAATAATTTTGAAGCGCTTTAATATTTGTTTTATAAATACTTCGTCCATGAGTTCCTAATAGTAAATCTCCAGAAGCTTTTTGCAATACCAAATCGTGCACTGCAACTGCTGGTAAATTCTTAGAAAAAGCGTACCATTTTTCACCTTTATTAAAAGAAACATAAGCAGCATTATCAGTTCCTAAATACAAGATGTTTTCTTTTTCTAAATCTTCTTTTATCACATTTACTGGGGACTTTGCTATTCCTGAATCTATAACTTTCCAATTTGCTCCATAATCTTCAGAGACGTAAATATAACTTTTAAAATTATCATTTCTATAGCCGTTTAAAGTAACGTAAACACGTTCTTTTTTATGCTGTGAAGCAACAATTCTAGAAACCCATAAATCTTTTGGTAGATTATTAGAAATAACCGTCCAAGTTGCGCCTGTATTTTTTGTAACTTGAATTAATCCATCATCTGATCCTGTATAAATTAATCCAAATTGAAAAGGGGACTCGCTAATAGTGGTTAAAGTTCCATAAGCTACATTTCCTTTTTTTCCACCTTTAGTTAGGTCTTCTGAAATAGCTTCCCAATCTTCTCCTTGATTTAAAGAACGCATTAATTTATTTCCGCCTAAATATAAAATATCTTGATTATGTGAAGACAATAATATTGGTGTCTGCCAGTTAAATCTATAAGGTTTTTCTCCTAATTTATGTTTTGGCTGTATGTATTTTTGCTTGTCTGTTTCTCGATTAATCCTATAATAATTCCCAAACTGATATCCAGTGTAAACTATATTAGAATTTCTAGTATCAATTTGAATTTGCATTCCATCTCCGCCCATAATACTCTTAAATGGGTTTTCTCCACTTTGCTGCCAACGCTTATTAATTTTTGATCTGCTAGACCCAACCCAAACACCATTATCTTGTAAACCACCATATATATTGTACGGCTTTTCGTTATCTACATTTACCGTGTAAAATTGTCCAACTGGATTAACGTTTAGTTTTTCCCAAGTTTTTCCATCATCATAACTCATATTTAATCCGCCATCGTTTCCATTGATTAAATGTCCTGTTTTTTTAGGATTTACCCAAAGTGCCTGATGATCTGCGTGTACGTTTTCTCTACTAATAGATTCAAAATTTTTACCTGCATCTCTAGATTTTAAAATGGGAACACCTAAAATGTAAATGTTATTCTCGTTTTGAAGATCAACTCTGATTTCACCAAAATAATAGCCATAGCTATAGACCAAATCGTCTAAATAATCTTGATGTGTTTTTATCCAGTTTTTTCCACCGTTAATAGTTTTATAAACCTCTGCTCCAACTACAGGTGTATCAAAAAGCATAGAATTAGCATCTTCTAAATAATTCGCCAAATCTATAGGTTTTACGTTTCCACTTCTAACCATTTGCTTTACGTTTTGAGCACGATATTTTTCCTGAAAATCATTCGTTTTTAAAAATCCATTCAGTTTTTTATCTGTTAGAGCTAAAAACTCAGTTTCGCTCATGGTTTTAAAATCTTCTTTAACTAAACCTCGCTTTTCAGTCTCCTTATCCTCTAAAGGTCTTCTTGCTTGACTATCGTGATACGCATAAACTGTATTTGCATTAAAAACAGCTAAACCAATACGTCCAACCGTATTTCCTGTTGCAAATCCACTTTGTACTGTGGAAACCTTAAGCCAAGTTTCTCCTGCATTTTCACTTTTATATATGGCTGAATTGTTTCCGTTACCATTAAAATTCCACGCTTTTCTATCTTTAGTCCAAGAAGCCGCATACATAACATTAAAATCTTCTGGGGCAAATTGAACATCTATAATTCCGCTTAAATCATCTATAAACAAGTTTTTATTCCAAGTTTTCCCACCATCTAATGTTTTATAAATTCCTCTATCTTGATTTGGTGTATATAAACTTCCTAAAACGCCAATAACAACTTCGTCTTTATTCTTTGGGTTTATTAAAATTCTACCAATATGTTGAGAGCTTGGTAAACCTATATGTTCCCAATTTTTACCATTATCTCTAGATTTTAAAACTCCAATTCCTGCATAAGACGAGCGAGAACTATTATTTTCTCCAGTACCAACATAAATAGTTTTACTTTTCCAATGCACAGCAATATCACCTACGTTTTGTGTTGGGTAATTATCCAAAATAGGGTCAAAACTACTTCCGTTATTTTTAGTATGCCAAACGCCTCCAGAAGCATAAGCCACATAAAACTCTGTTGGGTTATTTGGGTTAACATCTACATCTACAACGCGACCACTCATTACTGTTGGCCCTACATTTTTAAATGTAATGTTTTTAACTAAAGACTGATTTTGTAGTTCTTTTAATTTTAAAGCGTCTCGCTGAGCATCAGCAGTAAGAACCAAAGTAAAAAAAGCAAGAATGGAAACGAATATTTTCATAGAAAAGCGAATATTTTGAAATTAACAACATAAAATTTACCTTAAAAATACAGAAGAATAGACGTTTAAACCCTATAAATTGGTTAAAAACTAACAGTTTGGCTTAAATAAACGTACTTTTGCTGCTTATATACACCCGAAAAGTGACTACTGGGTTTGAAATACAATTTATGACATTTGAAGAATTAGGCTTATCTGAACACATTTTGAAAGCCGTTAAAGCAAAAGGTTACACAAAACCTTCACCAATACAAGAAAAAGCAATTCCACATATATTAGACGGCAAAGATGTTTTAGCATCGGCACAAACAGGAACTGGAAAAACAGCTGGTTTTACTTTACCAATTTTAGAAAATTTAGCCGCAACTAAAAAAGAAGGTAGACGACCAATTAGATCTTTAATTTTAACACCAACAAGAGAATTAGCTGCTCAAGTTTATGAAAACGTTAGAGAATACAGTGAGCATTTAGATATTAAATGCGCTGTGATTTTTGGAGGTGTAAAAGCAAAAGCACAAATTACAACTTTACGTAGAGGTGTTGATGTTTTAGTAGCTACTCCAGGACGTTTATTAGATTTAGAAAGCCAAGGTGCTTTATCTTTACGACGCGTAAAAATATTTGTTTTAGATGAAGCAGATAGAATGCTTGACATGGGTTTTTTAAGAGATATTAAAAAAGTAATTTCTTTAATGCCTAGCGAAAGACAAAATTTATTGTTTTCGGCAACATTTTCTAAAGATATAAAGGCTTTAGCACATACATTTTTAAACAATCCTGTTTCGGTGGAAGCCACTCCAGAAAACACTGCTACAGAAACAATTACTCAAAAAGTTTACAGTGTTGATAAAGGCAAAAAAACAGAAGTTTTAATTAATTTAATTAAAGACGGAAATTGGAGTCAAGTTTTAATATTTACGCGCACAAAACATGGCGCAAATAAACTAACTCAAAAATTAGAAAAGGCAAAAATAACTGCCGCAGCTATTCATGGAAACAAAAGCCAAGGCGCAAGAACAAGAGCTTTAGCAAATTTTAAAGATAATAGCATTAGGGTTTTAGTAGCTACAGATATTGCTGCTCGAGGATTAGACATTCCTCTTTTACCGCACGTTATTAATTACGAATTACCTAATGTACCAGAAGATTATGTACATAGAATTGGTAGAACTGGTCGTGCTGGAGCAAAAGGAGAAGCTATTTCTTTAGTTTGTAGCGAAGAAATGGATTACAAAAAAGCTATTGAAAAAGTTCTTAACCAAAGATTAGAAACTGCTGTTATTTCTGGTTATGAACCAACAGATACTGCGCCACCAAAAAAAGCTGCATCTCAAAAAAACAAGAAGAAATATTCGGATAATAACGGAAATAGATCTGCTAAACCAAAACGACAAAGACCTAGTAATAAGGATCAAGGAGGACGCAATTCTGGAAACAGAAGACGCTAACATTGATTAAAATTATTATAGAATTATTATCTTTGAATTACACTATTTAAAACAGAAAACAGACTATGAAATACGACAGAATAGATTCTAAGTTATTTATTAAAAACAGAAAAAACTTTGCTGCAAAAATGCAACCTAAAGGAGTTGCTTTTTTTAACTCTAACGATATTTATCCTGTAAGTGCAGATAGTACTTTACCATTTGCACAACATAGAGACATCTTTTATTTAAGTGGTGTAGATCAAGAAGAAAGTATTTTAGTGCTATTTCCGGATTGCCCAAACCCTAAAAACCGTGAAGTTCTCTTTTTAAAAGAAACTAACGAGCATATTGCAATTTGGGAAGGCGAAAAATTAACCAAAGAAGCGGCTTTTACAACTAGTGGAATAAAAACGGTTTACTGGTTATCTGATTTAGAAAAAGTGTTATTTGAAATGATGACACAAGCCGAAACCATTTATATAAACACCAACGAACATTACCGTGCAAATGTAGAAACGCAAACTCGCGAGGATCGTTTTACCAAATGGATAAAAGATAAATATCCTGCACATAGTGTTGCTAAGTCTAATCCAATTTTACAACGTTTACGTTCTGTAAAAGACCAAATAGAATTAGATTTAATGCAAACTGCTTGCGATATTACAAACAAAGGATTTAGACGTGTTTTAGGCTTTACAAAACCTGGTGTTTTTGAATACAACTTAGAAGCTGAATTTATGCATGAATTTTTAAATAATCGTTCGGACGGGTTTGCATATACGCCAATTATTGCTTCTGGAAACAACGCTAATGTATTACATTATATAGAAAATAATCAAGAATGTAAATCTGGTGATTTAATTCTTATAGATGCTGGTGCTAGCTATGCTAATTATAGTAGTGATATGACTAGAACAATTCCTGTTTCTGGACGTTTTACCGATAGACAAAAAGCAGTTTATAATGCAGTAAATAAAGTAAAAAAGGAAGCAACAAAATTATTAGTTCCAGGAACAATTTGGGCAGATTACCATATAGAAGTTGGTAAAATAATGACAAGCGAATTATTGGGTTTAGGATTATTAGACAAAGCAGATATACAAAACGAAAATCCAGATTGGCCAGCATATAAAAAATACTTTATGCATGGCACAAGTCACCATATTGGGCTAGATACTCATGACTATGGAATTTTAACTGAACCAATGCAAGAAAATATGGTTTTTACTGTTGAACCTGGTATTTATATTCCAGATGAAAAACTAGGAATACGTTTAGAAGATGATGTTGTTATACAGGCAAATGGAGAACCTTTTAACTTAATGAGAGACATTCCAATTGAAATTGAAGAAATTGAAGATTTAATGAACTAATTAAATCTAGAATATCATATTTAAAAACCACTACATTGTTAGTGGTTTTTTTGTATTTTTAAAGTAGAAAATAAAGAAGTCTATGCAAACTAAAATAGCAATTCTAAGAGGCATAAATGTAGGTGGGCACAGAAAGGTTTTAATGGAAGACTTAAGACAAGTTCTTAAAAAGTTGGATTTAGAAAATGTATCTACTTATATACAAAGTGGTAATATTATTTTTAGGTCGGACAAAAGCAATTCTGTTTTAGAAAATAACATTGAAAACGCTATTAAAACTAACTTTGATTATAATGTTCCTGTTATTGTTAGAAGCAAAACTGAATTAACTTCAGTTATAGAAAACAATCCTTTTGATAGAGATGATGTTGATATAAAAAAGCTTCATTTTACATTTTTAAAATCAACACCTAACGAAGAAAAGGTTAACGAGTTAGATGTTAATATGCATTTACCAGATCGGTTTTATATTTTAAACAAAGCCATTTATTTATATCTAAATAAAAAATCTCACGAAAGTAAATTATCTACTAATTTCTTTGAGAAAAAACTACAAGTTGGCGCAACAACCAGAAACTGGAAAACGACACTTAAACTATTAGAATTATGTGAGAATTTAAATTAATTTCTTTTTAAGGTTAGCCAATACAAAAACAAGTATTGAAGGTAAAACCCAAGCTAAATTTTCTTTAATTAAAGGAATTTTTTCAATTAGACTAATTATCACATTAGAGCTATTAAAATCTAAGGGAAATGCATCTGGAATACTAAAAAGCATTGCTGTAACAACAACTGCTTTAAAAACAATTCTTGAAGTATACTTATCTGGCAATACGTTTAAAATTATTAGTACAATAGTTACTGGATAAATAATCATTAATATTGGAATGGCTATTTCTATAATAAAATGGACATCAAATTTCCCAATTAAAACACCAAAAACACAGCCTAATACTGCAACTATTTTGTAAACTAAGTCAGAATCATTAAAAAAGCCTTTAAAATAATCAGCAACACCAGTTATAATTCCTACAGCTGTCGTAAAACAAGCTAGTGCAACTAAAACACTTAAAAAAGTAGTCCCCATTTGTCCCAAAGTAGATGTACTTAATTGTGTTAAAATCTCAATTCTGGTTGCGTATTTTGGTATTAAAGAATTAAAAACAGCTCCTAAAGCAATTAGGCCTGCATATATTATTAACAATCCAGAGCCAGCTATTAATCCAGACTTTGTTATTATTTCCTTTTTAGATTCAAAAGAAGAAAAGCCTTTTAATCTTAATGAGATAACAATAACACCACCAACTACTGCTCCGCCAATAGCATCGAAAGTTTGATAACCTTCTAGAATACCAGAAACAAAAGGTGTTTTAAAAGTAGAAGGATTTATAAATTCTGGAGATGTAAAAAGACCAACACAAATTATAGTTAATAGAATCACAACAATTATTGGGGTTAAGAACTTACCCATTAAACTTAAAATTCGAGACCTGTTCAATACAAAAACCAATACCAAAATAAAATAAATAGAACTGGTTAATAAAGCACTAGTTTCAAAATAAGGTTGAATAGACATTTCATGCGTTACACTTGCAGTTCTTGGTGCAGGAAGCAATACACAGATAACATAAATTATAAAACAATAAATAGATGCAAATAGTGGAGATACTTTTTTAGCAAAATCAAATAACGATCCTTGAAGTTTTGCATGGGCCAAAATAGCTAATATTGGAATTACAACAGCTGTAGTTATAAAACCTAGAGTAACCAGCCACCAATTTTCGCTAGCCTGGACACCTAAAAATGGAGGTAAAATAAGATTTCCAGCACCAAAAAACATCGAAAATAAAGCAAAGCCAGTAATTAGTATTTCTTTAGTTTTATTCATTTTAGGAATTTATCTTTACCGAATATAGAACAAAAATGATTTTAGAACACAAAAGCGCCAAAATATTTTATTCCGTAACTGGTACTGGAGAACCTGTTGTTTTACTTCATGGGTTTCTAGAAAGCTCAACAATGTGGGATAATCTAATAGAAGATTTATCTGAAAAAAATCAAGTTATAACTATAGACTTATTAGGACACGGACAAACTGATTGCTTAGGTTATGTGCATACAATGACAGATTTTGCAAATGCGGTAAATACAGTTCTAAATCACTTAAAAATATCAACTTTTAAAATTATTGGACATTCACTTGGTGGCTATATTGCTTTAGCTTTAGCGGAATTAAATCCAAACGCTATTAAAAGTTTGTGTTTAATGAATTCTACAACAGAAGCAGACTCAAAAGATCGAATTGACTTAAGAAATAGAGCTATAAAGACAGCTAAAAAACAATATACTGGTTTAGTATCTATGTCTATTAGTAATTTATTTTTCGAAGAAAACAGAAAAACATTCGCTAATAAGATTGAAGCTCTTAAAATTGAAGCTTTAAAAACACCTGTTCAAGGTTATATTGCTGCGCAAGAAGGAATGAAAATTAGACCAAATCAAACCGAATTTTTTAAAACCGCAAAATTCAACAAATATATTATAGCTGGAAAAAAAGATCCAGTTCTAGATTTTGAAACGATTAAAAACATTTCCTTAAGGTGTAATGCTACTTTTATAGGTTTAAAAGGCGGACATATGAGTCAAATAGAAGATTTAGCAGATTTAAAGCCAGCCTTACTTCAATTTGTAAATAATTAATTGTCGCCTTGAAAGTTTTTCCAGCCTTGTGCTTGCAACTCCACTTTGGTTTCTCCACGAGTTACTAAATGTTTTCCTCGTTCAGGCTCTGTCATATAACCAATAACTGTAAAATTAGGATTTCCTTTTATTTTTGGAAAATCTTCTTGAGAAATAGTCATTAGCAATTCGTAGTCTTCTCCACCATTTAAAGCAATGGTTGTACTATCCATATTAAATTCTTCAGCTGTAGAAATTACTTGTGGATCTAACGGGATTTTATCCTCATAAAGATCACAACCAACATTACTATGCTTACATAAATGTAAAATTTCAGAAGATAAACCATCACTAACATCAATCATACTTGTTGGTTTCACGTCTAAATCTGATAATAGTTTTATAACATCTTGTCTAGCTTCTGGTTTTAATTGACGTTCAATAATATAAGTATAAGCATCTAAGTCTGGCTGACTTTGCGGATTCACTTTAAACACTTCTTTTTCACGCTCTAATACTTGTAACCCTAAATATGCCGCACCAACATCTCCGGTAACAATAAGTAAATCGTTTGGTTTTGCACCGGTTCTGTAGACAACATCATCTTTTTCAACTTCGCCTAAAGCTGTAATTGAAATTGTTAATCCAGATAAAGAAGATGTTGTGTCTCCTCCAACAACATCTATGTTATATAATTTTGCCGCGGTTTCAATTCCCGCATATAATTCTTCTAAAGCTTCTAGTGGAAAACGGTTAGAAACTGCTATTGACACAGTAATTTGAGTTGCGCTTGCATTCATTGCAAAAACATCAGACAAATTAACCACAACAGATTTATAGCCTAAATGTTTTAATGGCATATAACTTAAGTCAAAATGTACACCTTCAACCAAAAAATCTGTAGTTATAACAACTTGTTTTTTTCCAAAATCAAGTACTGAAGCATCGTCTCCAATACTTTTAATCGTTGATTTATGTTTAATTTCAAAATTTTTTGTTAAATGCTCAATTAGGCCAAATTCACCTAAAGTATTTAAATCTGTACGTTGTTGGTTTTTATCCTCTATCATTCTGCAAAATTAAGTAATCTTTAGCAATAGACAAGTTTTGTTTAACTGAACTTTTTTATCGACAAAATAATTAAGTCGAATGTTTTAACAGTTTATATTTATCAATATCGTAATAATTATATATTTTAGTTGCCAGCTCAACAAAATCTAACCAAATGCAAGGCAAAAAACTACTTATCTTATTACTAGTATTACCAATTTTTTCTATTTCACAAGTACAAGAATGCACTAACAATTTAGCTGGTGGAATTTATCCATGTAATGACTATGATTTAATGTCTAATATTCCTATTTCTGTATTAGCAAATACAAATGGAAATCCAGAAGGTAGTGATATTTGGGGTTGGACAGATCCGTTAAACGGAAACGAATATGCAATAATTGCTCTTACAAATAGTACTGCTTTTGTAAACATAACAAACCCTATAAACCCAATATTTATAGGTCGTTTAGATTCTAATGCAGGTAATAATTATTGGAGAGATGTAAAAGTCTATAATAATTTTGCATTTATAGTAGCTGATAATGTGGGTTCTCATGGAATGCAAATTTTTGATCTAAAAAGATTAAGAACAGAAACACCTTTAAATCAAACTTTTTTAGCAGACTCAATTTATACAGGCGTAGGTAGTTGCCATAATATTGTTATTAACGAAAATGAAGCTGTAGCATACCTTGTTGGCTGCAGTTCTACTAATGGTGGAGGACCAATTTTTATAGATCTATCGGATTTTTCTCCAAATTCCTTAGCTCCTAATCCCACTGCTACGCTAATTAGTGATTATACTGCAGGCGGATATTCTCATGATGCACAAGTGGTAACTTATACTGGTCCAGATACAGATTACTATGATCCTGCAAATGGAATTACAGATAGGCAAATCTATATTGGTAGTAATGGGAATACAGATAAAGTTGTTATTTTAGATGTTACCGATAAAAACAACATAATACCAATTAATGAGTTTACATACACTCAAACTAGATATGCACATCAAGGTTGGTTTACTGATGATCAAAAATATTTTATTATGGGAGATGAAGTAGATGAACAATCGATAGGATTTAATACTAAAACAATAATATTTGATTTCACAGATTTAGACATAGACTTTGACGATGCAGCAAACTCTGATTTAACCAGATTTTATTTTGGCCCAGAAAGAGCAATTGACCATAATGGTTATGTAAAAGGCAATGAGTTTTTTTTAGCAAACTATAGGGCTGGTATGCGAGTTTTAGATATTTCAAACATTGATAACCAATCACTTAATCCAATGACAGAAGTTGGTTATTTTGATACTTATCCTGCTAGTAATTCCGCTAATTTTAATGGCGCCTGGAGTGTTTATCCATACTTTGATAGTGGAAACATTATAATTAGTGATATTGAACGTGGTTTATTTATAGTAAGAAAAAGTAATACTCTTAACACAACAGATTTTAATATAGAAAATAGAATTAGCTTAAGTCCAAATCCAGCAAAATCACATTTTACAATTAAATCTAATAATTCAACTATAAAAAGTGTTTTTATATATAATATATTAGGTCAATTAGTCTTTAAAAACAAACTATTAAATACTAAAACCTATAAGATTAGTACATTAAATATTCCAAAAGGTGTATATTTAGTGAAAATTAACAATCAGACTACTAAAAAATTGATTGTAGAATAAATTAAAAAAATGAAAAAGACACTTCTAATTTTATTGACTTTTCTAAGTTGCTCAAGTATTTTAATTTCATGTAAAAATGACGACACCTCTGTAACAGTTAATACAAGTATTGATTCGGATGGAGATGGAATTTCAGATAACTTAGATAATTGTCCTAATACATCTAACCCTAATCAAACAGACAATGACAATGATGGAATTGGAGACGATTGTGACAATGGTCTATCAGCATTATCGCCTTGTGTTGGGAATATGGCTGGAATATACCCATGTAACGGGTTGGATTTAATGGGCTATATAGATGCAAATACATTAACTGGGGGAACTGGTCTTGAAGGTAGTGATGTTTGGGGTTGGACAGATCCTGTAACAAACCGAGAATATGGATTGGTGGGTATGGAAAACAGAACAGCTTTTGTTGATATCACAAACCCAACTAGTCCAATATTCTTAGGAAGTCTAAATAGTTCTGCTGGTTCAAGTCCTTGGAGAGATGTCAAAACCTATAATAATTTCGCATTTATTGTGGCTGATAATGTTGGTAGTCATGGAGTTCAAGTTTTTGATTTAACAAGATTAAGAAATGTAGATAATCCACCAGAGACGTTTTCAGAGGATGCAATTTACACTGGAGTTGGTAGCTGCCACAACATTGTAATTAACGAAAATGAAGGTGTTGCTTATCTTGTTGGTTGTGTTTCTACAAATGGAGGAGGACCAATTTTTATTGACATATCATCACCAACAAATCCAACACTTTTAGGAGATTATACTGCAGGAGGATATTCTCATGATGCACAAGTCGTTACATATAATGGACCAGATCAAGATTATCAAGGAAAACAAATCTATGTTGGAAGTAATGGTAACACCGATAAAGTAATTATTTTAGATGTAACTGATAAAAATAATGTAATTCCTATTAGTGATTTTACATACACACAAACTAGATATGCACATCAAGGTTGGTTTACGGAAGATCAAAAATATTTTATTTTAGGAGATGAACTCGATGAACAAGGATTGGGATTTAATACAAAAACACTAGTTTTTGATTTTACAGACTTAGACAACCCTGTACTATCTTCTAATCATTTTGGAGCGACTTTAGCAATCGACCATAATGGATATGTAAAAGACAATGAGTATTATTTAGCTAATTATAGAGCCGGTATGCGTGTTTTTAATATTGATAATATTGGAGCAGCCTCTAATGCTTTATCAGAAACACATTATTTTGATACATATCCACCAAATGACAATGCCAATTTTAATGGAACATGGAGTGTTTACCCTTATTTTAGCAGTGGAAATATTATAATTAGCGATATCGAAAAAGGACTGTTTATAGTTAGAAAGAGTAATTAACCATGAAAGCACCTCATATTATTTTAATTGTTATTTGTTTAATACAATTAAGTTGTAAAAATAATGACGATCAGATTTTAAACAATTCGGTAATTGGAGATTTAGAATTTGCTCAAAATTATGGAGGGCAAAAAAATGAAAGCGGTCAGTCTGTTGTAGCAACTTTAGATGGTGGCTATGCTATTTTAGGATATACACAATCTACTAATGGTGATATTACCGATAAAGATGAAGACAGTTTTGATTATTGGTTGTTAAAATTTAATGCTTCAAATGAGTTATTATGGTCTAAAACATATGGAGGAACTTTAGACGATAGGGGAAATGATATAGTAGCCACTCAAGATGGTGGCTTTGCAATTACGGGTTATGGTTCCAGTAATGACAATGATATCAGTATAAATAACGGTAATCAAGATTTTTGGATTTCAAAACTAGACTCAGATGGAAATATAATTTGGGAAAAGTCATTTGGTTATAGTGGCTCAGATAGAGCATATTCTATTATTCAAACACAAGATCAAGGATTTTTAATTTCTGGCGTTTTAGATGTTACAGCATCTGCTGGTGAAGGAAATAGTAAGAATTATTTTATAGAGCATGCTGGTGGTGATTATTGGGCTATAAAATTAGACAGTAACGGAAATCAAGAATGGACAAAATACTTTGGAGGCAATTTGTCAGATGATCCTTATGGAATAACACAAACTGTAGACGGTAATTTTATTTTAGTTGGTTCTTCAGATAGCGAAGATGTAGACATTACTAATAACAAAGGTTCTTATGATTACTGGATTGTATCTATATCAAATTCTGGTGTTCTACTTTGGGAAAAAAACTTTGGAGGCACAGAAATAGACGAAGCTCGAGGAATAACAAATACTTCTGATGGGAATTTTTTAATTATTGGAAATACAAGAAGTAATGATGTAGACGTTTCTAATAATATTGGTGGATCCGATATCTGGCTGCTTAAAATATCTCCTTTTGGTGAATTACTTTGGGAAAAAACTTTAGGAGGAACAGGTTTTGATATTGGTAATAGTATTAGCAAAAGTATAAATGGCTACATTATATCTGGAGCATCTAGAAGCCTAGATGGAAATATAACCGGTAACAATGGTCAAAATGATGCCTTTATAACAGAAATTAATGAGAATGGAGATCTCTTATGGACAAAATCTGTCGGTGGATCTAACGAAGATTTAATATATGATAGTGTTCAAATTAATGATGGAACAATAGTTTCCGTTGGAGAAACAACTAGTAACGATTTTGATTTAAATAACAACAAAGGATTTACAGATTTATTAGTCCTAAAAATTAAGTAAAAAATGAAAAAAGTATTAGCCCTATTTTTAATCATTACATTATTTTGGAGTTGTGGAGAAGATTTAGATGATAATATTTCTACACAAGCAAATGTAAACTTTAGTCTAACTCATTCTTTTGGAGACACTGAGGTAACTTTAGACAATTTTACAGATTTAGATTTAACCAATGCGAATGGTGAAATTTTAAATATAGAAAGAATAAGGTACTTAATTTCTAGAATAGAATTAGTAAAGCCTGATGGAGTTTCATATAGGTTAAAAGATTATAACTTCACAGATTTATCAGATAACTCATCTTATAGTTTTAATGGAGACATATCAATCCCTTCTGGAGTCTATACTTTAAGATTAGTCTGGGGATTTAATGAAGAAGACAATATAGATGCTGCATATACAGATTTAAATACAGCTTCTTGGAATTGGCCTTCAATGCTTGGCGGCGGTTATCACTTTCTTCAATTTGACGGAAAATATAATGTAAACACAGCATCGCCTTCACCTTTTAATTATCATAATGGAACAGCTAAAAAACTAGATGGTACTTTAGAACAAAACTTTGCAACTATAGAATTACCTACAGCTATTTTTGTGGAGAACACGACATCTATAGAGTTAAAATTTGATATTTCAGAATTGTTCAAAAACCCTAATGTTTGGGATTTAAATGTACTAGATACACCATTAATGCCAAATTATGATGCTCAAAAAATGATGCAAGCTAACGTTCAATCTGTGTTTAGTATTGGAGAGATAAGTAATTAAAAAAATGAAAATCTATAGATTTATTCTTATTTTGTTTTTGGTTTCTTGTGGAGATAAAGAAACTGAAGTAGATGTTTATGAGCCTATACCTTATTCATTAGAAATACCCGAATTATTTCAACAAAAATTAATTTCACCTTTAATTCCTGCAAACAATAAACTAACCATTGAAGGTATTGCTCTTGGGGAAAAATTGTTTTTTGACAAAATATTATCTTTAGATAACTCGGTCTCTTGTGCAACTTGCCATAATCCACAAGACGCATTTTCAGATAACAATATTGTTAGCACTGGTATTAATGGATTAACTGGTACAAGACATTCAATGCCTATATTTAACTTAGCATGGAACTTTGATGAAAAATTCTTTTGGGATGGACATACATTTAGTTTGGAGCAACAAGCTCTAGAGCCAGTTATTCAAGCAAATGAGCTAGGAAACTCTAATTGGGAAATCGTTGAGGAACGCCTTCAAAATAATCCAGAATATCCAGAATTGTTTCAAAAAGCTTTTAAAACTTCGGTTATAACAAAAACATTAATCACACAGGCTATTGCTCAATTTGAACGTACTTTAATATCTGGGAATTCTAAATTTGATAGATATAGTTTAGGGTTAGAAACATTAACACTTGAAGAATTAGATGGATTAGATGTTTTTATGAACGAAGAAAGAGGAGATTGTTTTCATTGTCATGGAAACCCTAACAATCCACTTTGGACAGATAATAAATTCCACAACAACGGCTTAGATGCAACATTTACAGATTTAGGGTTAGGAGGATTTACCGGAGACCCAAATGATAATGGAAAATTTAAGTCGCCTTCTTTACGAAATTTAGAATACACCGCACCTTATATGCATGATGGTAGATTTGCAACATTAGAAGAAGTTATAAATCATTATAGCGAAGGCATACAAAATTCCCCTACAATTGATGCTTTAATTAAAAAAGCAGATCAAGGTGGTGTACAATTACCAACTCAAGATAAAGCCAATTTAAAAGCCTTCTTATTAACACTTTCAGATCCAGATTTTGTAAACAATCCTCAGTTTCAAAACCAATAGAAAACTCTTATTACACTATACGCTAATTTAATGTTAGGTTCTTTAATAAAAAGGGACTTATATTGTATATTTGCACTTTATTTAGATTAATTCTAATTGAAAATTATGATAAAAGTTTCAGACATTGCTAAGAAAAAAGTAGTTGATCTTATGAATGATGATGGTTTTGATGCTTCTGTACATTTTGTACGTGTTGGTGTTAAAAGTGGTGGTTGTTCTGGATTATCTTACGACTTAAATTTTGATCAAAATCAGACAGAAGACGACAAAGTCTTTGAAGATAATGGTGTGAAAATAATAGTAGACAAAAAGAGTTTTTTATATCTAATTGGAACCACTTTGGAATATTCTGGAGGATTAAATGGAACTGGTTTTGTTTTTAACAACCCAAATGCTAACAGAACTTGTGGTTGTGGAGAATCATTTTCACTTTAAAAATTAAAAGACATATTGAAAAATTTTAATCGATTAGTTTAAAATCAATTTTCAACTTTACAACATAAAACTTGATGAGTAAATATACTGAAGATGACTTAAGAGAAGAATTAAAAACCAAAGAATACGAATATGGTTTTTATACAGATATTGAATCTGAAACTTTTCCTATAGGTTTAAATGAAGATATTGTACGTGCCATTTCTAAAAAAAAGGATGAGCCACAATGGATGACCGATTGGCGCTTAGAAGCTTTTAAGGTTTGGAAAGGTATGACTGAACCTGAATGGGCAAATGTTAAATATAAGAAGCCTGATTTTCAGGAAATAGCATATTATTCTGCACCAAAAGCTATAGACCCAAACAAAACATTAGACGACGTAGATCCAGATTTACTGGCTATGTACAAAAAACTTGGAATCTCTGTAGACGAGCAGAAAAAAATGAATAATATTGCAATGGATATTGTAGTAGATTCTGTTTCTGTAGCAACTACATTTAAAAAGACTTTGGGAGAAAAAGGTATTATATTTATGCCAATTTCTGAAGCAATCCAAGAACATCCAGAACTTGTAAAAAAATACTTAGGAACCGTTGTCCCGACTAAAGACAATTTTTATTCAGCATTAAATAGTGCTGTGTTTTCAGATGGTTCGTTTTGTTATATTCCAAAAGGGGTAAAATGCCCAATGGAATTATCTACATATTTCCGTATTAACCAAGCAGGAACAGGTCAATTTGAAAGAACTTTAGTTATAGCAGACGAAGGAAGTTATGTAAGTTACCTAGAAGGCTGCACTGCTCCAAGTAGAGATGAAAACCAATTACATGCAGCAGTTGTAGAACTTATTGCTTTAGATGATGCAGAAATTAAATACTCTACAGTGCAAAACTGGTATCCTGGAAATGCTGAAGGTTTAGGTGGTGTTTACAATTTTGTAACTAAGCGTGGGCTATGCGAGAAAAACGCGAAAATATCTTGGACACAAGTAGAAACAGGTTCTGCAGTAACATGGAAATATCCTAGCTGTATTTTAAAAGGTGATAATTCTACTGGAGAGTTTTATTCAATTGCAGTAACAAATAATCATCAACAAGCTGATACAGGTACAAAAATGATTCATTTGGGGAAAAACACCAAATCAACCATTATATCTAAAGGGATTTCAGCTGGAAAATCTCAAAATTCATATCGTGGACTTGTACAAATTAGTTCTCGTGCAGAAAACGCAAGAAACTTCTCACAATGTGATAGTTTGTTAATGGGTAACGATTGTGGTGCTCATACATTTCCATACATAGAAGCAAAAAATAAAACTGCAATAATAGAACACGAAGCAACTACAAGTAAAATTGGTGAAGACCAAATATTTTACTGTAACCAACGTGGAATAGATACAGAAAAAGCTATTGCTTTGATTGTAAACGGATTTAGTAAAGAAGTTTTAAACAAATTGCCTATGGAATTTGCTGTAGAAGCACAAAAACTATTAGAGATTAGTTTAGAAGGATCAGTTGGATAAAAATAATAATTAAAATTTAATGAAATGAGAAATATATTATACTTATTAGTTTTTGCATTAAGCTTTTCGGCTTGTAAAAAAGAATCAAAACAAGAAGAAGAAACTATAGAAATCATTGAAAAAACAATTGCTAATGATGGACTAACCTTAATTGAAGGTGATTTTATCTATTACGAAAAAGCAGCTGTATTACAGACAAAAACAGGTTTCTTTGGTGTTGTTTTAAATGAAAAAACCAAAGAACTTGCAGAAAAAGCTAAATCATTTCAAAAAGAAAATACAGATATGGTTAAAGTTAGAGTTAGAGGTCTAATTGAGCCTAAAGCTGCTAATACTGAAGGTTGGGATTACATAGTCACAATTAAAGAGATTGTTAGTGTTGAGTCATTAACCCCAGAAGAAAACGAAATTATTAAAGTTAGTAAATAAGGTGATACGCCTTTTTAAAATAAACACATTATAATGTTAAAAATTAAAAATCTACACGCTAATATAGATGGGAAATCTATTTTAAAAGGTATTAATTTAGAGATAAAATCAGGAGAGGTTCACGCTATTATGGGGCCAAATGGTGCCGGAAAAAGCACTCTAGCTTCAATAATTGCAGGAAAGGAAGATTATGAAGTTTCTGAAGGTAATATTACTTTAGATAACGAAGATATTGAAGAATTAGCAGCAGAAGAACGAGCTCATAAAGGTGTGTTTTTATCTTTTCAATATCCAGTAGAAATACCTGGTGTTTCTGTAACTAACTTTATAAAAACAGCTATTAACGAAACGCGCAAAGCTAAAGGTTTAGAAAATATGCCGGCTAACGTTATGCTAAAGCTAATTAAAGAAAAAGCAGAGTTATTAGAAATTGACCGTAAATTCTTATCACGTTCTTTAAACGAAGGATTTTCTGGTGGAGAGAAAAAACGTAACGAGATTTTTCAAATGGCAATGTTAGAGCCAAAACTAGCTATTCTTGATGAGACAGATTCTGGCTTAGATATTGATGCTTTACGTATTGTGTCTAATGGAGTTAACAAACTAAAAAGTAAAGACAATGCTGTTGTTGTAATTACACACTACCAACGTTTATTGGACTATATCGTACCAGATTTTGTACATGTTTTAATGGATGGTAAAATTGTAAAATCTGGAGATGCGTCTTTAGCTTTAGAATTAGAGAAAAAAGGTTACGACTGGATTAAAGAAGAAGTTAACGCGTAGTTAGTTTACAGTAATTGGTTTATTGTAAGCAGTGCTTATTCGGATATAGTAGAATTAGCATTAACAAATTCGATTGAATTACGATAATAAAAAGTTTTCAACAAACAGAAAACAGATTACAGTAATGTAAACTGGAGACTGATTACTGAAAACTGAAGACTTAAAAAAAATGGATTTAAAAGATAAATTAGTTACCTCATTTTTAGCATTCGAAAATCAAGTCGATGTAGATTCTAATATTCACGATATTAGAACTGAAGCTATAAAAACATTTGAAAGTAAAGGTTTTCCAACTAAAAAAGACGAAAACTGGAAATATACGTCTTTAAAAAGTGTGTTAAAACACGATTATAGTGTGTTCCCAAAACACGAAAATGCTATTGAATATAGTGATGTAAAAAAGTATTTCTTACATGATATAGATACATACAAAGTAGTTTTTATTGATGGAAAATACTCATCTCACTTATCTCAAACAACCCATGATGGTATAGATGTTTGTTTAATGTCTTCGGCTTTAAACAAACCTAAATACAAAATAATAGTAGATAATTATTTTAATAAAATTGCACCAAAAGATAGCGTAACAGCTTTAAATACTGCATTTTCTAAAGAAGGTGCATACATTCATATTCCAAAAAATAAAGTGGTTGAAAAACCAATTCAAATTATTCATTTTTCTACAGGTAACGAAGCTGCAACAATGTTACAGCCAAGAAATCTTATTGTTGTTGACGAAAATGCACACGTACAAATTATAGAAAGACACCAGAGTTTAACAAACAATCCTGTTTTAACTAATTCTGTTACAGAAATTTTTGCTAATAAGCGGGCAATTATAGATTATTATAAGGTACAAAACGATAACCAAGAAGCATCACTTATAGATAGTACTTACGTGAATCAAAAGCGAGAAAGTTTAGCTTCTGTACATACATTCACTTTTGGAGGAAAACTAACTCGTAATAACCTTAATTTCTATCAAAATGGAGAACATTTAGATTCTACTATGAAAGGAATTACTATTATTGGCGATAAACAACACGTAGATCATAACACTTTAGTACATCATATAGAGCCAAATTGTGAAAGTCACCAAGATTACAAAGGAATTTATAACGATAGTTCTACTGGTGTTTTTAATGGTAAGGTTTTGGTTGAAAAAGACGCACAAAAAACAAACGCTTTCCAGGCAAACAATAATATACTTACAAGCGACAAAGCAACTATTAACACAAAACCTCAACTAGAGATTTTTGCAGATGATGTAAAATGTTCTCATGGTTGTACTATTGGACAGTTAGACGATAGTGCTTTGTTTTATATGAAACAACGTGGAATCCCAGAAAAAGAAGCTAAAGCTTTACTTATGTATGCGTTTAGTAATAATGTATTAAGCTCAGTTAAAATACCTGAATTAAAACAACGTATTACAAAATTAATTGCTACAAAATTAGGCGTAGATATTGGTTTTGACTTGTAGATAAATTAGGAATATCAATAAAAAAGCAGCTATTCTATTTAGAATAGCTGCTTTTTTATTGTTTCATAAACTCAATACTACTAACCGTTCCATCGCAAGATAAATACATCTTGGTTTTTGTATTATTAAATTGATATAAGGTTCTATTATTATTACCAAAAGCATTTAATTGAACTGCTGTTAAAGGAATATCTTTATTGTTTTTATAACTTAAAATCAGCTTACCATTATTTACAGAAAAAGTATAGGTCACATCTAATTCTTTAGAATAAAAATTACCAATAAAATCTTTTATGTTTATAGCTTTTTTTTTAATTAATTTTGCTCTTTTAAAATAAAATGGTGTTCCTCCAAAAGAGATGACTAAGTCTTGTTTTTGAGTTTTTGTGAAGTCATATTTAACACTTTGATTATTGGTTCTAAAAAATTGGTTAGAACTAAAAGCTGTTAATGGAATTTTTTGTGTTCCAAAACTTGATTTTGCTTTCAAAGTATTATTCTCCATAGAAATAAACATCGTCATATCGCTATTAATTTCTTTATAATCGCCCACAAATTGACTTAAATTATGTTTGATTACAGATTTGATTTCTGGACTAGTTTTCACTTCTTTTTTAGCTAACAATTCG
The DNA here is from genome assembly GCF_042094015.1 of Aurantibacter sp. Taxonomy (NCBI): domain Bacteria; kingdom Pseudomonadati; phylum Bacteroidota; class Flavobacteriia; order Flavobacteriales; family Flavobacteriaceae; genus Aurantibacter; species Aurantibacter sp. The sequence goes on from NZ_JBELDZ010000005.1 coordinate 25,569, forward strand.
TCTAGAATTTTATAAGAAATTGGCGTAGAATTTATTGACTGTAAATTTGTAAATATTACAATGCCTAAATCCTCTTCTGGAACTGTTATAAGCTGAGTTTGCCCGCCAAATCCATATCCACTATGACTAATAGTTTTATAACCTCTATAAGTATCTACCATAACACCACGAGCATATTTAGCCAAAGAAGAATCTGGTAAAAGTTCTTGAGTTTTTAAAAACGTTGTTAATTCTATAAACTCAGGTCTTTTTCCATTTAATACTTCAATCCATTTAGTCATATCTATTAGGGTAGAACCCATACTTCCTGCACCGTAACTAATTTGATTGGTTACATTGTATATAAAACCGTCTTTTCTTTTTTGATAACCAATAGCTTTGTTTTTTATTGTTTTTCCGTGTGAAACTCTAACAAATGTATTGTCCATTCCTAATGGTTTAAAAATATGCGTCTTTAAAAAGACATCTAAATTAGTTTTCGATACCTTTTCTACAATTAGTGCTAAAATATTATATCCCGTATTAGAATAAAGCACTTTTTCTCCGGGTAAATTGTTTAAATTTTGTTGTTTACAAGCCAAATTAAAAACCATTTGATTGTCGTAATAAACAGATTCGTAATCAAAACCCGATAAATACATTAAAGTATGATAACTTCTAATTCCGCTAGTATGATTTAAAAGATGTTTTATTCTAATAACGTTTCCATAATCTGGAAATTCAGGAAAAAACTTTCGAATATCGTCTTCTAAACTTAGATTTCCTTGATCTATTAAAGACCAAACTGCAGATGCGGTAAATTGTTTACTTATCGATGCAATACTATATGTAGTTGAGTCTGAGTTCTTAATACCATAGTCTAAATTAGAAACCCCAAAACTCTTTGAGTAAATTACTTTACTATTTTTTACAACTCTAACAGATAATCCAGGCTGATTATCAAGACGATAAGAAGATAGAATTGTGTCTATTTTTTGTTCGATATTTGTTTGAGCAGTAACGGTAATTGTTAGCAATAAAAATGCTAACCTTAATAAATAAGTCATATTTATAGGTGTTTAGATTAAAAGTGAAATGGAGTTATTTGTAATTAACAGCTAAGTTGTTTTATAAACTGTTTTTTTATGATTGTAATAAAGAAATATGGGAAAAAAGACTAATACTAAACTTCCAACAGAAATACTCAAAAGAAGACTTGCAAAAGGCCAACTTGCAAACTTAAACATATAGCTTACTATAAACAAAGCTGCAGTGCAGTAACCAGAAACAAAGACTAACTTCTTTAATGTTTTAATCTTTTCAAAATACAATTGCAAACTTGTTTCGTTTTGAATATTTTTAATTGCTATATAACCACCAAACTCATTAATAGCTTCTTTGTATAAATCCTCAAAATGGCCTTCTCTAGATTCTATATAAGTACAAATATGATCTGTAACATCTTCTTTTAAGGATTTAGATTCTATCCCATAAAAACTCAAACTTTTATCTATAAAATCTATTTGCTGGTCCGATAATATCATTCTAAAATTATTTTAGGGTTAAAAATTAAATGCAGTGTTTCAATAAAATCGTTTAGCTCTTCACTCATTTTAAGAACTTCTTCTAGACCTGAATTAGTAATGGTGTAATATTTCCTAACACGTTTCCCTATAAATACTTTTTCTGTAGTTAATAAGCCATTGGCTTCAAACTTATGAAGAATTGGATATAAAGCGCCTTCAGATATATCAATCTTACCAGATGTTAATTTTTTAACCTCTTGTGTAATCTCGTAACCATACATTTTTTCGCTCTCACTTATCAGCTTTAAAATAATTGGTTTAAGTGTTCCTTTTGTTAATTCTTTATTATACATATTTCAAATATACATTTTATTAAAATGCATTTTCTATAAAAATGAAAAAAAATGAAAAAAAAATAATTTTAACACTACAAACCTTAACTTTGCATTATGCTAGATATAAAGAAAATTAGACAAGATTTCCCTATACTAAATCGTGAGGTTAATGGTAAACCTTTAGTATATTTAGACAATGCAGCAACATCTCAAACACCACAAAAAGTTATAGATGTTATTGTGGATTATTACAGTAATTACAACGCTAATATTCATAGAGGTGTACATTCTTTAAGTCAAGAAGCAACAGACAAATACGAAGAAGCTCGTTTAACCATTCAAAAACATTTTAATGCAAAAGAAGCTTACGAGATTATTTTAACCTCTGGAACTACAGAAAGTATAAATTTAGTAGCTAACGGATTTACTTCACTTTTAGAAAAAGGAGACGAAATTATTGTTTCGGCATTAGAACACCATAGTAATATAGTGCCATGGCAAATGCTTTGCGAAAAAACTGGTGCGTTATTAAAAGTAATTCCAATGACTCCAGAAGGTGAGTTGGATATGCATACTTACGTGGAATTGTTAAACAATAAAACAAAACTAGTTTTTGTAAATCATATATCTAACGCTTTAGGAACAATTAATCCTATTAAAAAGATTATAGAACAAGCACACAAAGTTGGAGCTGCAGTTTTAATAGATGGCGCACAGGCTTGTCCACATATAAAACCAGATGTACAAGCTTTAGATGTAGATTTTTACGTAACCTCTGCACATAAAATTTGTGGTCCAACTGGTGTTGGAATGTTATACGGAAAACAAGAATGGTTAGAAAAACTACCACCATACCAAGGTGGAGGAGAAATGATAGCAACAGTAAGTTTCGAAAAAACGACGTATGCAGGCTTACCTCATAAATTTGAAGCTGGAACACCTAATATTTGTGGAGGAATTGCTTTTGGAGCTGCGTTAGATTATATGAATTCTATTGGATTTGACAATATAGCAGCTTACGAAAATGAACTTTTAGATTATGCTACACAAGAATTATTAAAAATTGAAGGCCTAAAAATTTACGGAACCTCTAAAAATAAAACTTCTGTAATTTCATTTAATATGGAAGGAATTCATCCATATGATGTTGGTACACTTTTAGATAAAATGGGAATTGCTGTAAGAACTGGTCATCATTGTGCACAGCCTATAATGACTTATTTTAATATTCCTGGAACCGTTAGAGCTTCGTTTGCGTTTTATAATACAAAAGCAGAAGTAGAAGCTTTAATTACTGGAGTTAAAAAAGCTAAAATGATGCTAAGTTAAACTTTGGCTTCTTTTTTGTAATATTATAGCTACAAATAAAACGTAAACACTATGAAAACATTTGCACTTATATTTTTCACTATAATATTAAATGCTTGTGGTAGTTCTAAAGAACTTGCAAGTAATACAACAAGTACGGAAATAAATTCTAAAACCTCTAAAGAACGTAATATGCAATCTGAAATAACAAGAATAGAATACATAGCATCCACAAGAGGTTTTTATAATAGTATTACTGTATTTCATGATTCTGTAGTAACACAAGTGACTAGAAATGGAAAGGAAACGTCTACCTTTTTATCAAAAGAAGAATGGAATGAAATTAATACGTTAGTTTCTCAAATAGAAGTAACAACAATTCCAACATTAGAACCACCAACTCAAAACTACAGAACAGATGTTGCTGCAGCTGCTGGTTTACAAATTGTTATTGGTGATAAATCCTATCAAACCTTAAATTTTGATAATGGTAATCCTCCAAAAGAAATAAAAGCACTTGTAGAAAAGCTAATTGAATTCACAAAAAAAAAAGAATTAAATAAAAACAGTAAGCAATCTAATGTTACAAGAATAGAATATGTTGCTATTTCTAGAGGCACTTACAATCGTATTACGGTTTTACCAGAAACGGTTACTACACAAATGTCTAGAGGAGAAAAAGAGGTTTCAAATCCTTTATCTACAGAAGATTGGACTGAAATTAATACAATTGTAAGCAAAATTGAAGCTGCAAGTTTACCAAAATTAGAAGCACCTTCTAAAAAACATCAATATGATGGTGCAGCTGGAGCGTATTTTCAAATCGCTATTGGAAAAAAATTATATAGAACTGTAACTTTTGATAATGGAAATCCACCTAAAGAAATTGCTGAAATTGTTGAAAAACTATTCAGTTTCACTAAATCTTCTAAATAAAAACAACCAACTTTTTAACGTTATATTATCGATTTAAAGTGTTGTTTTAAAACGATAATCGTTAATTTTGTAGACGTTAAAAGTGATATGAATTTATTTTTATTCAAAACTAAACACTCTATGCAAAGCATAAAAGACATACAAGCTGATATTATTGACGAGTTTTCAATGTTTGAAGATTGGGAAGATCGCTATCAATACATGATAGATTTGGGCAAAACACTTCCATTAATTAACGAGCAATATAAGACTGATGAGAATATAATAAAAGGCTGCCAAAGTAAAGTTTGGGTACACGCAGAAATAGAAAACTCAAATGTTGTTTTTACTGCAGATAGTGATGCCATAATTACCAAAGGTATTATAGCAATTTTAATTCGTGTGTTCTCTAATCAAAGTCCTACAGCTATTCTTGAAGCTAACACAGATTTTATTGATGAAATTGGTTTAAAAGAGCATTTATCTGCTACAAGAGCTAATGGTCTAGTAAGCATGATTAAACAAATAAAAATGTATGCTATTGCATACCAAGCACAACTAAACTAAACCTGAAGTGAATTAAGTATAAATTTCCATAAATACGGAAATAAAAAAATAATATAATGAGCGACACAACTATAGATACAGCAGAATTAGGTGAAAAAATTGTAAAGGTTATTAAAACTATTTTCGACCCAGAAATTCCAGTTGACATATATGAATTAGGTTTAATTTATGATGTTTTTGTAAACGAAGATTACGATGTTAAAATCTTAATGACGTTAACAACACCAAATTGTCCTGTAGCAGAAACACTTCCAAAAGAAGTAGAAGAAAAAGTAAAGTCTATAAAAGATGTAAATGACGCTGAAGTAGAAATTACTTTTGATCCACCTTGGACCCAAGATTTAATGAGTGAAGAAGCTAAATTAGAGCTTGGAATGCTTTAAAATTTAGTGTTTATAATATATTACCTCATCTATGGCAGAAGAAATTATAAATCGTGTTACAAATAGTATTCTTGAAGTTTTTGATTTAGAAGATTATTACCAAGAAGGTGCAAGAACTACTATTGATTTAAAAGACTGGTTAGAACACGAATTTATTCTTCGTGAAAAAGGTTTCAGAGCGCAAGTTAAAACTCATAATTGGGAACAATATAAAAACCAATATGTAGCCATATATTGTTCTAACGATGCTATAATTGCAGATTGGGCATTTATGTTAATTACATCAGCTTTACAACCTTTTGCTAAAAAGGTTGTTTTTGGTACGCTTATAGACTTAGAAACTAATTTATATCAAAGTAAGTTAAATAATTTAGACATTACAGCTTATAAAGACAAACCTATAATTATTAAGGGTTGCGCTAAAAAACCTGTACCTACAAGTGCTTACATTATGGCTACAAACTTACTTCAACCTATAGCAAAATCTATTATGTTTGGAGAAGCTTGCTCTGCTGTACCGCTTTATAAGCGTATTTCATCGGATAAAAAATAACTTTAGTCGGATTTATTTGAAATAAAACAAAAAAATCACCTTTTCATTCATCATTTAAACTATTTTCGCGCTCTCAAAATTAACAATGATGAAAAAAATTACTTTTATTTTTGCATTACTTATTGGAGCAGCTTCAATGAATGCACAGGAAACAGTTCAAGACTCAACAAAACAAGGTTGGACAAGAGGCGGAAATTTAGCACTTACATTTAACCAATCAGCGTTTAACAACGAATGGACTTATGGTGGTGTTGGTAATATGACAGGTAACATATTGATTAACTACGATATGAACTATGTAAAAGGTGATTACATTTGGGATAACAAATTAATTGCAGATTATGGTGTAAATAAAAATGATGGGGCAGATAAATTTACTAAAAATAACGATCGTTTAGAATTAAACTCTGTTGCTGGTAAAAAAGCTAAAGGTTTCTGGTTTTACTCTGCATATTTAAATGCTAGAACACAAATGGATCGTGCTGAAGATGGTTCTACTCATTTCTTTTCTCCAGCATATTTCCAATTTGGACCTGGTATATTATGGAAAAAATCTGACAACTTGAACGTTAATATGTCTCCTGCTGCTGCTAAACTTATTGTAGTTCATGATGAATATACAGACGTTGGAGATAACCAAGCTGCAATAGATGCTTTTAACGAAGTAACTTATTTTGGTGTTGAAGCAAACAAAACAACACGTTTTGAATTAGGAGCTTCTGTTAGAGGATATTATAAGTTCAATTTAATGGAGAACATTTCTTTTGAAAATATCTTAGGGTTATACTCAAATTACTTAGAAGATCCACAAAATGTAGATGTAGATTATACAGCTAACATAGTAATGAGTATTAACAAATACATATCTACAAATTTAACTTTTCAAGCAATCTATGATGATAACGCAAACCGTAATGGTTTTCAAATTAGAGAAGCTTTTGGTTTAGGATTTAACTACAAGTTTTAATAACAACATTAGTTATATAAAAAAAATGTGCTTCAGTTTTGAAGCGCATTTTTTATGCTCTATTTTAAAATAGCTATTACTCTTCTTCAGAGTTCATATTAGCATAATCGTAATCTGGATATAGAAAGTGATTATATGGAAAACGGGTAACGTGAATTTCTCTTACCTCATTGTAAACTCGTTTCTTAAAATCTTCTAAGTTTTCTTTACTTAAAGCAGAAATAAACAACGCGTTATTCCCTACTTTATTCATCCACGTTTTTTTCCATTCTTCTAAAGAGTAATGCACTCCAGTTCTAACAGCTATTAAATCGGTTTCGTCAAAAGGTTCTGCTTTATAGGCGTCAATCTTATTAAAAACCATAATAGTTGGTTTGTCTGCACCTTTAATTTCCCCTAAAATCTTATTTACAGAATTTATATGATCTTCAAAATTTGGATGAGAAATATCTACCACATGTAATAATAAATCGGCTTCTCTAACCTCATCTAAAGTACTCTTAAAACTATCTACTAATTGTGTTGGTAACTTTCTAATAAACCCAACCGTATCGCTTAATAAGAATGGTAAATTTTGGATAACCACTTTTCTAACTGTAGTATCTAAAGTGGCAAAAAGCTTGTTTTCTGCAAATACTTTACTTTTACTTACCGTATTCATTAAAGTAGATTTCCCAACATTAGTATAACCAACTAAAGCAACTCTAACCATTTTACCACGATTTCCTCGCTGTACAGCTTGCTGTTTATCTATAATTTTTATTTTGTTTTTTAACAACGTAATCTTATCTCTAACAATACGTCTATCTGTTTCAATTTCTGTTTCTCCAGGTCCGCGCATTCCTATTCCACCTTTTTGGCGTTCTAAATGCGTCCACATTCCTCGTAATCGTGGTAATAAATATTCACATTGCGCCAACTCAACTTGGGTACGGGCATAACTAGTTTGTGCACGTTGTGCAAAAATGTCTAAAATTAGATTTGTTCTATCTAAAACTTTACACAATAGAATTTCTCCAATATTACGCTGCTGAGAAGCGGATAATTCATCATCAAAAATAGCAGTACCAATATCATTCTCTTCAATAAATTTACGCACATCTTCCATTTTACCAGTTCCTAAAAAGGTTTTAGGATTAGGCATTTCCATTTTTTGAGTAAAACGCTTTACCGCTTCTCCACCAGCAGTATATGTCAAAAACTCTAATTCATCTAAATATTCTGTAGACTGAATTTCATTTTGATCTTGTGTTATAACACCTATTAAAACACAACGTTCTAAAGTAATATCTTTCTTTTCTAACATAAATTTTCTATTACTACAAAGTTACATAATTACAGCCAACTATTATTTTGTATTTTTAAACCTTCTAAAAAAAATAACTTTTGATATTTAATCTCTTCAACACTAAAAAAAACAAGCATTGTTTCGCATTTTATAATATCGAAAACCTTTTTGATATTTATAATGAAGAACACAGACATGATGGCGATTTTACTGAAACATCTGAAAAACGATGGACTTTAAAACGTTACAAAAATAAAATCAACAAAATAAGTTTTGCAATTTCTAAAATAGGCTTAAAAGAAACAAAAATGTATCCTGCATTGATTGGTTTAGCAGAAGTTGAGAATGAAGCTGTACTTAAAGATTTAATTAAACACGAAAATTTAAAAGATTGTAATTATAGTTTTGTGCATTACAACTCTAAAGACGAAAGAGGCATTGATGTTGCCTTTATTTATGATACAAAAAGATTCTCTGTTTTAAATTCTAAAGTTCATAGTATTCTTTTACATGATGAGGATGGAGATGTAGATTACACCAGAGATGTTTTACATATTTACGGTACTTTTTTAGGAGAAAAAATAGATGTTATTGTTAATCATTGGCCATCTAGACGTGATGGAAATAATGAAACATCTAAAAAACGTATGATTGCTTCGAATAAAGTAGCAGAAGTTATTACTGGTATTAGACTTAAAAATAACGACGCTAAGATTGTTGTTATGGGCGATTTTAACGATGATCCAAGTAGCGAAAGCATCAAATCTTTAGTAGATAATAATCAACTCTTCAACCCTATGGACACACTTTTATCAATAGATAGAGGAACT
>NZ_JBELDZ010000005.1:34229-60076 GCF_042094015.1 Aurantibacter sp.
ACAGTTTATAGAGGCGATTGGAATTTATTTGATCAAATGATAGTTTCAGTAAATTATTTTAATAGAAAAGCTAAAAAATTACGTTTTGAAACAGCTAACATTTTCGATGCTGACTTCTTAAAGCAACAAGATGGCGATTATAAAGGCACGCCTTACAGAACTTATGTTGGTAAGAAATATAAAGGCGGATACAGCGATCATTTTCCTGTTTATATTATTTTTAAGAAGTAGTTTAACTATCTTTAGTACTAAAACGTTATAGTTTTCCATTCCATTCAGCATAAAACTGATCTAAATACTGTTCCATATAATCATGGCGTTTTTGTGCTAGTTCTTTACCTGTTTTAGTATTCATTCTATTTTTTAGAAGTAGTAATTTTTCATAAAAGTGATTAATAGTTGGAGCTGTAGAAGCTTTATAAGCTTCTTTACTCATTTCTAAATTAGGCTTAATTTCTGGATTATAGATAGCGCGTTTTTTAAACCCACCATAATTAAAAGTTCTAGCTATTCCAATAGCACCTAAAGCATCTAATCTATCTGCATCTTGTACGACGTCTAATTCTAAAGATTTAAACTTCTGAATCTCATTTCCGCCTTTAAAACTAATGTTTTCTATAATAGCTATAACGTGATTAATTACGAATGTTTCAACCTTTAAAGAATCTAAAAATTGCTGTGCTACTTTTGGACCAACAGTTTCATCTCCATTATGAAACTTACTATCGGCTATATCATGAAGTAAAGCGCCTAAGGCTACAATAAAAACATCTACTTGTTCTTGTTTTGCTATTAAAAGTGTGTTTTTATAAACACGTTCTATATGAAACCAATCGTGTCCGCCTTCTGCATTTTTAAGTGTTTCTTTTACAAAAATGATTGTGTCTTGAATGATTTGTGATTTATCCATATCACAAAAAAAATCCTTTCAGTTTAAAACTGAAAGGATTTTGAGTTATTTGTATAAAAAATTCACAATATAATGAATTCACTTTATGAGCCTTAGAATGAAAAAAATCTACAACTTGGCTGGTTCAACCCATTTAAATTGATATGAGTTTTCTGGAATAGTCATTCTCTCTGCAATACGAGTCATTCTACTTGGCAATTTCATTAGGTAATCTCTAGCTTTTTCAGCTTCAGTGTTTAATCCGCCCATATTGCCAATATCCCACTTTGCTATTAATTTATCTAGAATATCTATATAATCCATAGATGTGTAAACACCAATGCGCTGTGCTGTATTACTAAACTCTTCAAAAGCAGAACTTATTTTATCTCCAGATTCTCTTAAAAAATGGGCAGGCATTGTAATTTTGGCTTTCATCATATGGTGAAAAGCCATCATCATTTGATTTGGATCTTCTTTAAAAATGCGATCTACAAAATCTGAATACGCCATATGGTGACGCATTTCATCTCCTGCAATAATTTTACACATTTTTGCTAATTGTTTATTACCTCTAGCCTTTGCTAATTTAGCAACTCTATTATGAGAAATATATGTCGCTAATTCCTGAAAAGATGTGTATACAAAGTTTTTATATGGATCTCTGTCTGTTCCAATATCAAACCCATCTGAAATTAAGTGGTGTGTGGTTTTTTCAATTTCTTTCATATTAACACGACCAGATAAATACAAATACTTATTTAATACATCTCCATGTCTATTTTCTTCAGCAGTCCATTGTCTTACCCATTTAGACCAACCATTGTGCTCTACTTGATCAACTCCTTCAACATCCATTAACCAAGATTCATAGGTTGGTAAGGCTTCTTCTGTAATCATATCACCAACAAGAACCACCCAAAAATCATAAGGTAAGTCTTTAGATAATTCTCTAATTTCTTTTACTTCATCAAAAAAAGTGTCGGATTCCGAGTTTGGTAAAAAATCGCTTGGTTGCCAAATAGTGTCAATAGGTACTAAATATTTTTCAATTAATGTGTCGATGTCTTTTTCAAGATATCTCATCACGTCTAAACGAATGTTTTTTAAAGACATATTATGTAAATTTAATAGCGTTTGTAATGGTTTTCTCCACAGTTTGTATTAGTTCTTCAGTGTCAAAATTAGCTACATTAAGATAGTCGTGAACTGTAAATGTAATTTGATGACCAATTCCCATTGGAAATTTACCGTAAGGTAGGGATTTCCATGAGTTATTTATAGTGATTGGAATAACAATTGCGTTTGGTGCTTTTCTAAATAATACTGTAAGACCTTTAGTTTGAAATGGTTTTGGTTTACCTGTCTTACTTCTAGTTCCTTCTGGAAAAATAACTACGGCACGCTTATGCTTTTCAATATACTTAGCTATTTTAGAAATTTCTGAAATAGCTTGTCTTGGATTTTTACGATCTATTAAAACAGAACCACCAACACGTAAGTTGTATGATACACTAGGAAATCCATAACCTAATTCTTTTTTACTTATAAATTTTGGATGAAATTTACGCATAAACCAAATTATAGGCGGAATATCATTCATTGATTGATGATTTGCTACAATAATTACAGGTCTATCTGTTGGGATATTTTTAGGGATTTTAAAACTATATCTAAAACCTAATAAATGTAAGCATCTTGTTAGTCCACAGTTTAAAAAAGCTACACTTTTTTTATGCGCACTGTAACCAAAAACTTTATAGCAAATAACTTGAATAGGATGAAATATGACTAAAAGCAACCCAAAAAAGAAGAAGTAAATAACGGTTAACGGATATGCTAATAATTTTCTCATTTTTAAAACCTAGTAATATTTAACAAAAATAGACACATTTAAAGGATTAAGCATAAAAAAACCACGCAAATTTGCGTGGTTTTACTATGTGTGCATTGTAAATCTTAACAATGAGAATTGTAAGCATCTTTTAAATTCTCTGCAATTAATTCTGCGGGTCTACCTTCAATATGATGACGTTCTAAAACGTGCACTAATTCGCCATCTTTAAATAAAGCCATACAAGGAGAACTTGGAGGGAAAGGCACCATAAATTCACGCGCTTTATTTACTGCGTCTTTATCTACTCCTGCAAAAACCGTTACGGTATGGTTTGGCTTAATTGCATTATCTAAACTCATTTTTGCGCCTGGTCTTGCATTGGCTGCAGCACAACCACAAACAGAGTTTATTACTAAAAGTGTAGTTCCTTCTTTAGAGATAGCACTAGTTACATCTTGTGCTGTATGTAATTCTTGAAAACCTGCAATGGTTAAATCTTCACGCATTGGTTTTACTAATTGTTCTGGATACATAATTTCAATTTTTATTTTATAATACAAAGTTAATCAAAAACTATGCAAAAATTATAATAGCATCATCTTATAATACTTATAGTGCCATAAGGTCAGACTATAATTTCAAGCTTAATTATATAAAAGCATAAAATTTGTAACAAAAGTTAATATTAACTACTAACAATAGTATATTTGAAAAACTGATTAAACAATAATACAAATGAGTGCATTTAAATGGATTGGTGCTACATTAGGTTGGTCTCTTGGCGGACCACTTGGCGCAATATTAGGGTTAGCTTTAGGAAGTTTAGGTGATGCTTTTTCGGATAAAGAAAAAACATTTACCATTGGAGATGGACAACAAAAGTCAAGAAGGTCTCAAAGATCAAGAGCAAGTCAAAATAACACACAACCTGGAGATTTTGAAGTAAGCTTATTGGTTTTAGCTTCTATAATTATAAAAGCTGATGGCGTACAAGATCAACGTGAATTAGATGTTGTTAGAAGTCAGTTTGTAAAAATGTATGGTAAAGATCGTGCCAATAATGCATTTAAATTGTTTAAAAGCATTAGTACACAAAATGTATCTGTAAGACAAATTTGTATGCAAATACAGCAACGTATGGATCACGCATCTCGTTTACAATTGGTTCATTTTCTTTTTGATATTGCTAAAGCTGATGGACATGTACATGAAAAAGAAGAAGATCAAATTCATTCTATTGCAAGTTATCTAAATATTAATGCACGCGACTACGAAAGTCTTAAGGCCATGTTTTATAGCGCGAGTAACAATGCTTATAAAATATTAGAAATAGAGGATTCTGCTTCTATAGATCAAATTAAAAAAGCTTACAGACGTATGGCTAAAAAATTCCATCCAGACAAAGTAGAACATTTAGGTGAGGAACATAAAAAAGGTGCAGAAGCAAAATTTAAAGAAGTTTTAAAAGCTTATGAGCAGTTACAAGATGAGCGTGGGTTTTAGAGCTTAAGCTTTAAAATAATATAAAACATAAAAAAGGTGAAATTTCTTTCACCTTTTTTGCCCCAAATCTACCATTAACTTAACCTACTTATGTTATGGTAAAGTAAATATAGTTGACTAATTCTTTTGTTTGTAATTTTTTTGTCAAAGTGTGATTTTACTCGTTAAAATGCTTTTAAAATAGTCTTATTGAATTATTTTAGTTAAAAACTAAGTCTTATTCTAATAATTAATCGACTTTTTATTCGTTTTTAAATGGTTTACGCATCTAATTTTTAGAAGTTACAGACCTTAATATAGTTTATTATACTAAATGATTTTGATGCTAATAAAATTAGCATTTAATTCGTTATATTGAAATCCAACAACTCAATAACTTATGCTTTACAGATTCAAATTACTTCAAAATGTATTCCTTATTAGCTTTTTAAGTTTCGTATTATGTTCTTGTAAAAAAGATAGGGTTTTAGAAGTTTCTGATTACGAATATAAAAACGACAAAACAGCATTAATAGAAGTTAATATTCAAACTGTAACAGGAAAATCTGATACCGCAAACAATATAAACCAAGAACTTTATAGTTTTGTTTGTAAAGGCTTTTATATAGACGCTTCTAAAGAAATACAAAATACGATAGAAGATTGTGCTAACCAATTTAACGATAGTTATAGCAATTTTAAAACACAGTTTTCTAACGAGTTGTTTCAGGAATTACCAAAATGGGAAGCTTTTGTAGATGGAGAATTAATGCATCAAAGCGAGCTTTTACTGTCTTTTGCTATGAGTTCCAGTATAAATACCGGTGGATCTAAACCAATTACAAAAATTACATTTTTAAATTTCGATAAAGCTACAGGACAACAATTATCCTTTAATAATTTAGTTTCTAATAAAACTGAATTATTAAATACATTAAAACCATATTTAGAGCAAGAGTTATTTTCTTCATCTTTTAAAATTGAAGAATTTATATCTAAAAGCACCTTAAAAACGCCAGATCATTTTGGTTATAATGACTTAGGTATTGTAGCCCTTTACGAAACATCAAATAACGATTACATAGAAGTTTCTGTGCCTTTTAATAAAGTTGAAGACTACTTAAACTATTAAACCCCTAAAGCTTTCTTTTGTGCTAAAATGTAGCCTAAATGAATTCCTTCATGGAAATTATTAAACGCAATTGCTTCTTCAGTAGTAGTTAAAGTACTTTTTGTAGAAACCGTATATTCATTATACGTTTTAAAGAACTTATTAGCGTAGTCTTCTTGAGTTTTTTCTATAGTAGAAAATAACAGTTCTTTTACCTCATCTACTTCATTTTGCGTGGCGTTATGCTCTGTTTTTGTGCCTTTTCTATATTTATCTACAAAAACATCTTCTAATAACATTGGTACGCCAGATAGTTTGTAAACTAATAATTGCTGTGTAGCAACTGTATGCGCAATATTCCAGAATATATTATTCTTAAATCCTTTTGGAACTGTATTTAATTGATCTAAAGTTAAGTTCTCTAAAAACATTTTAAAAAGCGCTCTGTTTTTTAAAGTTATATCGAAAGCAAAATCCATGGTTTTATTTTTTTTGATAAAGCTAAAAATTATGTTGAAGAATAAACTTAAATTTATATGAAATTTCAAGTTTTATTATAAAAATGAAAAAACACCAATACAATGCAAAAATCCATTGGACAGGAAACCAAGGAAAAGGCACAGAAAACTATAAAGTTTATAAAAGAGATTATACTATAAGTATAAACGGTAAATCTCAAGATATTTTAGGCAGTAGCGATCCTGCTTTTTTAGGCGATAACACACGTTATAATCCAGAAGAATTTTTAGTAGCATCTGTTAGCTCTTGCCACATGTTATGGTATTTGCATTTATGCGCTACAAACAATATTGTAGTAACTAATTATACAGATAATGCAACAGGAATTATGGAAGAAACTAAAAATGGAAGCGGAAAATTTACAAGCATTACTTTACAACCAAACATTATAATTACGAATAAAAACAACATTGAAAAAGCAAAAAAATTACACAAAGACGCTAATAAAATGTGTTTTATTGCCAATTCTTTAAATTTTAATATAGAGCACAAAGCTAGTATTTCGGCTTTAGATTAATTCAAAAAAGCGTTTCTTTGTAGCGTTAAAACCAAACAAAAATGCAAATATTTTTCTACTTAAAATCGTGTTCTACGTGTAAACGTATTTTAGATGAGTTGAATTTACCAGAATCTGTAACACTTCAAAACATAAAAACGGAAGCTATTACAGAAGCGCAACTAGAAGAAATGAAAAATCTTGCAGGTTCTTACGAAGCTTTGTTTAGTAAACGTGCTACTTTATATAAGGAACGCGATTTAAAAAACAAGACCTTAACAGAAGCAGATTTTAAAGCCTTAATTTTAGAGCACTATACCTTTTTAAGTCGACCAGTATTAGTTCTAAACAAAACTATTTTTGTTGGAAACTCTAAAAAAAATGTTGAAGCTGCTAAAGCCTTTTTAAATGAATAATAGAACTTTTGCTCTTATTGCTGTTTTTATGGTTCAACTCCTTTATGGATTAACTTTTACTTTTGCAAAAGGTATTATAGCCGAAGGTTTAATTAAGCCTTTCGGTTTTATTTTAGTTAGAATTATTGGAGCGACTGCCTTATTTTGGTTACTTAGTTTATTCACTAAAAACGAAAAAATAGATCGTAAAGATTTTAAAACCTTCTTTTTTGCTTCCATTTTTGGAATTGCATTAAATATGTTAACCTTTTTTAAAGGATTAGAATATACAACACCAATAAACGCATCAGTTATCATGATAACTGCACCAATAATTGTGTTACTATTATCTGCTATATTCTTATCAGAAAAACTAACCACTATAAAAGTGTGTGGAATTATTATTGGTTTTTCAGGCGCTTTAATTTTAAGTTTATATAGTTCTAGCGGAACTGCAATTGGTAGTAATGTGCCTTTGGGAAACTTCTTAGTATTTATTAATGCTGCTTCTTATTCGGTTTACATTATAATTGTTAAAAAACTAACCGATAAGTATCATCCGTTTTCGTTTATAAAGTGGTTGTTTTTATTCGGTTTAATATTGGTTTTACCTTTTGGATATAACGAGTTAACTCAAATAGAACTATATCAATTTACATATTACGATTTCTTTGCAGTTGCCTTTGTAACTATTGGCGCAACCTTTGGAACGTATTTATTAAACCCAATAGGCTTAAGGCATTTAAAAGCTTCTACTGTAACTGCGTTTATATATCTACAACCAGTAATTGCTGCAATTTTTGCATTAGTTATGGGAATGGATACTATAGACACTGCTAAAGTTGTAGGTGCAGCATTAATATTTTCTGGTGTTTATTTAGTGACTAAAAAGAAAAAAGTAGCCACAAAAGATTCTTTATAAAACTAAATCTTTTGGTTTCTTACCAAAAGCTCTAGTATCTTCTTTGGTTAATATTTTATAGTTTTCGGCTTTTGGAAATTTGTTTGCCATAGCTAATAAATCTTCAGGTAAACCTGTAAGTTGCCTTGTGTTTAAATCTATCCAAGCGCCTAAAATTTCGCAATGTGCTAAATGCTTTCCTTTAGCGTTATAAAAATTATGGTCGAATTTAAAAAGTGTGCCATCTTCACTTAAACCAGAAACCTCAAGAGATACGTTTATGGTTTCACCTAAAAAAGCTTCTTTAAAATAATAAATGTGCTCGTAAAAAACTACTGGTCCTAAATGTGCTTTATTTAAAGCCAATAAAGAAAAACCGTGTGTTTGTAAAAAAGCAGTTCTAGTATGACTCATAAAATTTAAATAAGCAGAATTGGCTAAATGTCTGTTAGCATCAATATCGCTCCAACGTAATTCAAAAGCTTTAGTGTACATAGGTTTCTTTTTTTAGGTTGAACAAATTTACAATTCCATTTAGTAATTGGTTTAAATTTCACAAACATTTATAATACTAGTGTATTTGTTTACCTTTGCAGACTTATTAATGAAGTTATGATATATTCAATGACAGGTTATGGTAAATCTGTTCTACAATTACCAACAAAAAAAGTATCTATAGAGTTAAAGTCTTTAAATAGTAAAAGTATTGACTTAAACGTTAGAATTCCTTCTATTTACAAAGCAAAGGAATTGAGTATTCGTAAAAAAATTGCTAATACATTAACACGTGGAAAAGTAGATTTTTCTATTTATGTTGAAACTACTGCAGACGATACTTCTACTCAAATAAACCAACCTGTTGTTAAACAATATATGCAGCAATTAAAAGCTGTTGCTAATGCAGATGATGCTGAGTTGCTTAAAATGGCAATTCGTTTACCTGATGCGCTTAATACAGTTCGTGAAGAAATTAACGAAGACGAATGGTCTTTAATTAGCAAAGAAATTGATAATGCTTTAGATGCTATCTCTAATTATAGATTAGACGAAGGAAAAGTTTTAGAACAAGATTTTAAAGACAGAATTGCAACTATAGGTAATTTACTTGAAGATGTAATTAAAATAGATCCAGAACGTGTTGAAGCGGTTAGGGAACGTTTACACAAAGGTGTTTCTGAATTAAAAGAAAAATACGACGAAAACCGTTTTGAACAAGAATTGGTTTATTATATTGAAAAGTACGATATTACTGAAGAAAAAGTACGTTTAACAAATCACTTAAACTACTTTATAGAATCTATTAATTCTAAAGATTCTAACGGGAAAAAACTAGGATTTATAGCTCAAGAAATTGGTAGAGAAATAAATACTATTGGTTCTAAAAGTAATTTTGCGCCAATGCAACAATTGGTCGTTCAAATGAAAGATGAGCTAGAAAAAATTAAGGAACAATTATTGAATGCACTTTAATAATTAAAAACAAAAATAACGTGTCACAAAACAACCCAAATCAAGGTAAGCTAATTGTATTTTCGGCGCCTTCTGGATCAGGAAAAACAACAATTGTAAGACATTTATTAAAACAAGAAGCTTTAAACTTAGCGTTTTCAATTTCTGCTACATCTCGAGATAAACGAGGCGAAGAAGAACACGGAAAAGATTATTACTACTTATCTGCTCACGATTTTAAACAACATATAAAAGCTGAAGACTTTTTAGAATGGGAAGAAGTTTACCATAATAACTTTTACGGGACTTTAAAAACGGAAGTAGAACGACTTTGGGCTTTAGGTAAAAACGTTATTTTTGACATAGATGTTTCTGGCGGTTTACGCATTAAAAAGAAATTTCCAGAACAAACTTTAGCCGTTTTTGTAAAACCACCAAGTATAGATGAGTTAAAGATTCGTTTAAAAAAGCGTAAAACAGAAACAGAAGACAAAATTAAAATGCGTGTTGCAAAAGCAAGTGCAGAACTTGCTACTTCGCCTCTATTTGATGTTATTATAGAAAATGATAATCTTGATAGAGCTTTAGCAGAAGCTGAGCAATTAGTTGGTGATTTTGTAAAAAAATAAAAGAATTTAGAATTACAAAAGGGATATTTCGTAAATGAAATATTCCTTTTTTTTATTAAGATAATTACTTAATTATTTATACTCTTTCAATTCCAAAGTCTCTCCATTAAATTCTCCATACGTATAGTACTGAATCCAATCGCCAAGATTAATGTATTTAGAGCTTTCTGAGACGTTTATATCTAAAGGCAAATGTCTATGTCCAAAAACATAATAATCTCTATGTTGTTGCGCTTCTTTACGCTTACAATATTGAACTAACCATTCTTGGTCTTCGCCTAAAAACTTAGCATCATCATCTCCAGAAATCAATTTATTTTTAACAGACATATATTGCGCTAGTTTTACGCCAATATCTGGATGTAACCAACCAAAAAGCCATTTACTAAATGGATTAATAAACACTTTTTTCATGCGTTTGTAGCCTTTGTCTCCTGGACCTAATCCATCGCCGTGACCAATTAAAAAAGTAGTGTTGTTAAACGTGAAATCTTTTGGTTTATGAAAAACTTCAATATTAAGTTCGGTTTTAAAGTAATCTCTCATCCATAAATCGTGATTTCCTACAAAGAAATAAATAGGAATTCCAGAATCAGAGATTTCGGCTAATTTACCTAAAGTACGCGTAAAACCTTTTGGAACAACAGTTTTGTACTCAAACCAAAAATCGAATAAATCGCCTAATAAAAAAATAGCTGCGGCATCTTGTTTTACTTCATCTAACCAAGCTACAAACTTTTTTTCTCGAGGTAAAGATTGCTCCATAGTTGGCGCGCCTAAATGGTTATCGCTAGAAAAATATACTTTTTTGCCTTTTGGTATTTGCATTTGGTAAATATAAGTCTAATTATCTGATGCAAACCATTGTGCAAAACTACTATCTGTTTCTTGCAGTTTAAGTGAATGCAACTTAATGGTTTTTGGTAAGCGTTGTTTTATTTTTTCAGCAAAATCTATAACCATCATTTCACTTGTTGGTTGGTAATCTACTAAAAGCACGCAATGTCCGCGATCTTTTAATTCTTTTGCCAGCTCTACGTGTGGTGTGTTTTTATTAAAAACTGTAGCATGATCAAAGACATCTACAATTTCTTCTTTTACAATCTTTTTAAGATCTGTAAAATCTATAACCATTCCGTATTTTACGTTGTTAGTATCGTTAATTGGCGTTCCAATTACGGTAACATTAAGTTTATAACTATGTCCGTGAACATTTTTACACTTACCATCGTAACCGTAAAGTGCATGACCAGTTTCAAAAGAGAATTTTTTTGTAATACGTATGTTACTCATTTTGGTTATTTTAGTCTGTAAAGGTAATTTAATTAACGTTTTTTATAACGGTTATAAACGAAAACTATAATTAAAACTAATGCTAATACTGCAAATAAAGAATTTCCCATAATGGATTTATTTTTTGGTTAATGGTTTAAAATCGAGTCTAAATTTAATAATTAATGGCAAACCTCTTGCTATCATCCACAAAGTAAATGCAATAAAAATAGCGTGAAGTCTAAAATTAAAGTAATCGAAAATAAATAAAGTTGGTAAAAACACAAGTACTGTGGATAGCAAAAGTACGTTTCTAAGGTATTTCATTTTTCCTAAACCTTTAAATATTCCATCGAAAATAAAAGCTACTGCTGCAATTGGCTGCATCGCTAAAACCATCCAAAACACAGCTTTAAAAGTTTCTAAAACCTCTGGTTCTTTAGTAAAGATTAAACCTATATAATTATAACTTACAAATCCTGCTACAGCAATACACAAGCCAAAAACAATTCCATACTTAATCAGTTTTTTACTTAAAAGCATTAAATCTTTATAATTATTCTGACCAAATAATTTACCAGACAATATATTTCCTGCACTAGAATAGCCATCTATTAAAAAAGCGCCTAAAAACCATAAGTTAATTGCAATAGTATAAGCTGCAATATAATTTTTACCATAGCTGGTTGCAAAACGTGTGGCAAAGTATAGCGCAGCATTTAAAGCTAATGTTCTCACAAACAGATTTAAAATCATTATGGTAAAATCTTTTATTTTTGGATTAAAAGGAAATCTAACTTTAAGCGAAATATCTGTTTTAGTTAGTAATAAATACGCGCTTGTAAGTGCCATAACTAATTGTGAAATTACACTTGCATAAGCTGCGCCTTTTATGTGCATTACTGGAATTACATCTGTAATTCCGTTAACTAATACTAAGTCCAAAACTATATTTAATCCTGCGCCTAAAATGGCAATTAGCATTGGATAATACGTGTTTTGTAAACCTCTAAAAATGCCAAATACAGCAATAACAAATAAGGTAAATGGAAATCCAAACACACGGATTTTATAATAATCTATGGAATAATCTAGAATAATGTTTTCTGCATTATAAAGCTGAAAAATCTGTGTGGTTAATGGATAGCTTACTGCAATAATTAAAACACTTAAACTAGTAATTATAAAAATAGCTTGTGCTGGTAAATCTTTTAATTGATCCAATTTATTTGCACCTAAAGCTTGAGATAATAAAGATGAAATAGCGCTTCTAGTCTGACCTAAAATCCAGATAAGCATAGACAAAAAAGTAGATACAATTCCAACTGCTGCTAAAGATTCTGTAGCATTTAAATCTACATTTCCCACAACTGCTGCATCTGTTAGACTTAAAAGTGGCTCGGAAACACCAGCAATTATTGCTGGAACTGCTAACTTATTAATCTGTTTTAAAGTTATTGCCATTTAAAAATTATTGTCTGGTAATTTTTTTTCTAAAAATGGAATCTCTGAATTACAGATTTCAAGAATTAATTTTTTAAGTTCTGCTTTATAGCTTTCTATAATGTCTACATTAATTACTGAGTCGTATTTTCCCCATGAAATTTGTTTCTGAAAAGGTAGAAAACCTGCTTTTAGATTTTTAAACGAAATTATTCCGGCTGTAATTGGTAAGCTTACTTTATTTTTTTCCTGCAACATATAAGCATAGGTTAGAATTTGAAATGGTTTACTGTACTTATCAAAATTTGTAGTAATATTTTCCCAGTCGCCAATTCTAACTTTATCTTGAGTTACTTTTCCCGTTTTATAATCTATAATTCGGGTTTCTCCATTGCATTCATCTATTCTATCTACAGTTCCTTTTATGGTTATTGGAAAATCTAATTCTGGATATCTAAACGTAATTTCCTCTTTGGCCTCTAAAGCTATAATTTTTATTTGATTGCCTTTTTTAACCTCAGATATTTCGTAATCTATAAAGTTTGAAACATAACGTTTTGTAACTTCAAAAATGATTAGGTTTTTACCTTGAGAAATATCGCCTTCTTTAAAAAACTTCTTGAAACATTTTTTTACCTCAGCATCAATTTTTGGTTTTAAAGCTTTTAAATTCTCTATGGTTAATAGTTGACCAATAAATGGAATGTAAAATACTTCTAAAACTTCGTGAACTATGGTTCCTAAAGTATTAGCTTCAACCGTTTCTTCAATAGATTCTGAATCTTTTACTCTTAATATTTTCTCGTTATAAAAATCGATGGGATTTCTAATATAATTGGTTAAAGAAGATGGCGAAAACCCGCGTTGTGCCAATTGTTTAATGAGTAATTGTACTGAATCTGTTTTAGTAATTTCTTGAAGTTTTTCTTGACGTGTTGGAATATGAGACGAAATAATAGTTTGATTAATTTCGTGAATGCCTTCTACTTCTAATTGATTAATAAATCGGCTTTTCTCTCCGCCTAAAAGCGCATCCATTTCTGTATTATAAATGATTGACACGTTTTTTGCACGTTGCAGCAAGTGATAAAAATGATAGGTGTAAATAGCATCTTTATCTTTATAAGTTGGTAATCCGTACTCTAATTTTAAATCGTAAGGAATAAAAGAATTGTTAGATTTTCCTGCGGGTAAAATGCCTTCGTTAACAGATGATATAATTACGGTTTCGTAATCTAAAACTCGAGATTCTAACATTCCTAAAATCTGTAAACCTTTTAATGGTTCTCCTTGTAAATCCAACGTTTCTGTAGACAACAATTCTTTATATAATTGGTATAAGGTGTTTACACTTTTTATATGTTTATGCTTGGTGTTTAACTGCTGTAATTGTGTAAAAACTTTAGAGAATTTATATAAGTATTCTAAATTTAGTTCTTGATTGTCTTGTGCTAGTAAATTGGTTTTTATTAACTGAATTAACCCTAAAACATTAGTTAGTAATTGATCTTTAGATTTCTTGAATAATAACTCTAACAGTACTGATTCTTCTTTAAAAATCTTTTCTAAACCTATTAAACTATATCTAGATTTATTCGTCTTTTCAAGGTTAATTAAATCTTTATCTAATGTCTCTGACTTGAATAATGGTTTTATAAATTCATTTTGAAATAACACCAAAATATCTTTAAAATAAATAAGTTCTGATTCTGATTTATGAATCTCAAACAGCTTCTCTAACACATAATTTATTGGCGATAATTGCAATGGTAAACCCATTGTAATATTGGTGTTTTTAATATTATCTGGCAACGAATTTAAAACTGGTAAAAGTAAACCTTCATCACTTAAAACTAATGCTGTTTTTTCTAACGCTTTTGGATCTATTTCCGATAATAATTTTCCAATAACCTTAGCTTGAGCCACACTTTTTTGTGTTCCAATAACGGCTATGTTTTTAGCTGATGTAAAATTAGATTTAAATTGTTCTTTTTCGGTTTCTGTTATAAGTCCATTTTTTTTATGAGTTCTTATAAATTGTCCTGCAGCGTGATGTTTTTTATCATAAAAATGCGCATCAATATCCCAAAACACTTTTCCTCTACCATCTAATTTAGCGGCTTTAAAAATCTCTTCTTCACAAGTATTTAAAGCATTAAATCCTATAAAAACTAAAGATTCTTCGGTTTTAGATAAGTAAGTATTAATAGTTTCGGCTGCTTTTCTATAAGCTAAACCTTGATACGCCTTATTTTGCTGAAGTAATAACGTTGTTAATTCGTTATAATAGGTTTCTAAGTAATTCCAGAACTTTAAATAGTTTTTAATAAGTTCTGTTTGCGGTTCCAACAAAGACCAATGTTCTAGCTCTTTAATAGATTTTAAGTAGTTAAAAATGGAGGCTTGATCTACTTTATAGCGATCTATCTCGTTAAAATCTTGAAGAATAACTTGTGCCCATTTTGAAAACGTCTCAAAAGATTCTACTTCTTTCGCTGGTGTATGTTTTAAATAAACATCGTAGAAATCGAAAAGAATTTCTGTGTTAGAAACAGTTAATAATCCACTAACATCTTCTATAAATTCTTCTATACTTATAATTTTAGGCGACAAAATGCCTTCTGTTAACTGATTTGCTAACGCTTTTTTAAAAAAAAGTCCAGCTCTTTTACTTGGTAAAACAATTATCTTGTTTTTAACCGAGCCAAGCTCTACTATAACTTCTTCTAAAAATGTTTTCATTAGGTAAAAATAAACAATGCTTTTGGGAAATTGGCAACTATCTAATTTTTCCTTAAATTTCTTTAGTTAATGATTTTGTTAAAATTACTCTTCAAACACAAACCATTTTTTATCCATATAAACTTTACCCAATAATTTTCCTTTTTTTAAAACGGCAACTTCCATAAACACTTCTTGAGTAGATAAATACTTTAAAACTATATCACTCATAGATTGTGTATGGTAATATGAACCATATTCACAATTGTATGGATTATTCTCTACATCATTAGTAAATACAGATATTAAAATCATTTTCTTAGACTCAATGTTTTTATCTTGATATCCAAATATTTTAAGTTCACTATGTATATTTTCAGGAATCCAAATTGTACTATCTTTTTCTATGTATGCTCTAGAAGGATTAATTTCTATTAATTCTTGTTTTAAAGCCATAGAACCTTCACAAATATCTCCTTCTTCTGCTCCATCTATCCAAACTTTTAGTCTTTGGATTCGTTCTTCTATAAGTTCTTTTAAAAATAGAGAAACACACATTGGATAAACACTACCATATTCTAGCTGTTTATTTTCTGCTGGAAATTTCATTTCAAGTTCTGCATCACGATAAGTAATCCAAATTCTTTGTGTTTTTCTAAGTTTGTCAATAAAAACAGTATCGGTTTTATATTTGGCAAGTATTTGCTTGTAAACATTGTTTAAGTTAGCGTCTGCTTTTTTATAAGCATTACTAGCCTCTTTGTTCATTTCAGATTGTGTCTGTGAAAAAGAAGTGAAATTAATAGACAAGAATAAAACTATGATTAAATATTTCATAAATGCTTGTTGATTATTTATTGAAAAAAAACCTACTCCAAAACCCTAATACTCTTAACAATAGCTTCTAGTTCAAACATATAATCGCGTTTGTTTACAGAAGGTGCAAAAGCAAAACCTTCGGCAACTACATAACGGTTATTCTCTGTATCTTTAATTAAAAAAGTAACAAATGGTCCAGCCATCCAAGCGCCATCTACATCCCAAGTTCCTCGCATTTCAAGAGTTGGTTTATTATCCAACATAGTTGTGTAGAAAAATGGTGAATAGGCTTCTTCTGTTTTCATAAAAGAACCTTCGGTTGGTCCAGGAATATGTTTTTTTCCAATACTATCTCTAACAGCAATAACTTGTTGTATAATAGTAGAATCGTTTTTAATTCTATCCATAGGAATCTCATAAACCATAATGTTTAATGTTCCTGTATTAATATCGCGTCTAAGCCAAAAGAAATCATCCGTAGCTTTTGCTATTCTATAAAATGATGGAAACTTAATATTAATGCCTAAACTATCTTTTAATGGTTTGCCTTCTGTACTTAATGATTTAGCAATTAAGCGTTGACGTTCTGTAATTTCTTCGGCTTTTAAAGCGTTTATAATTTTATCTTTTTTCTCGGTTAACACACGACTTATTTGTTGTGGATCTTTACCTTGAACCAAAACTACTTTTTGTGGTTTTGCGTATACATTACGCTTAATAATAACTTTAGGCGCATCGCCTTTTTCAATTTTTAAAATTATACGATTTTTAGTCGCAAAATCCGAAAACACAGATGTAGGAATCTGATTAATATTAAATATCGGTTCTTTTTGAGGCAAACCATCTACTGGTGCAGCAAAAATAGTTCTAATAGTTTCTCCTACTGCGCCATTCCAATTATCGTTATCTGTAACTACAGATAAATGGTTTAGGTTTCCGTTAGAATCTGTTAAATAACGTTTGTTTTTAGAGTTCTCGTCGTTACAAGACCAAAGTGTAATAACTACTAATAAAAGGCTTAAAATACGTTGCATAATAATTGGTTTTATTTAGAAACTTTTAGAATTTGTCCTAATTTTAATTTAGTACCGCTAATATTGTTCCAATCTTTCAAATTCTGAACAGAAACATTAGAATATTTTCTTGAAATACTCCAAAGCGAATCGCCGCTTTTAACTTTATACGTTTTTCCTGAACCTGAAACCGTTGTTTTTGTTGTATTTTTTTGAGTAGAAGAACTTATAGATCCCGATGGATTTCGTGGATAAATGGTTAAACGTTGTCCAATTCTCAAATTATTATTTCTTAAACCATTCCATTTTTTTATCTGACTAACTCGAACGCCAAATTTTCTAGCAATCTTTCCTAAATAATCTCCAGATCTAACAGTATAACGTGTTTTACTTTCGGCTTTTAGTAATTTAGGTAATGGTTTTTCTCGTTTTTCGTTGTCAGCTTTTGCTAAAGCATATAAATCAGCTTCGTTAGCTACAAATGGCCCAATAACTTCTCTTGGTAATCTTAAGGTGTAATTTTTGCCTTGAATAAAAGGGATAATATCTAACTTATACGATGGGTTTAAATATTGAATTTCTTCGACATTTACACCTGTGTATTCCGAAATTTGATCAAAAGTAATGGTTTCTTTTACTCTAATTGTATCTGTTTCTCTGTAATAATATTGAGGTTTATGTTTTACAAAACCATGTTCTTCGGCATATTCAAAAATATACATAGTTGCTAAAAATGCAGGTACATAACCAGCAGTCTCGCGAGGTAAATTTGGTCTAATATTCCAATAGTTTCTGTAGCCACCAGAACGTCTAATAGCTTTGTTTACATTTCCTGGACCAGAATTATAAGCTGCTAAAGCTAAATCCCAATCGCCAAATATTCTATATAAAACACCTAAATAAGTTGCTGCTGTTTTTGTAGATTTTACAGGATCCGAACGTTCATCTACATAACTACTAACATCTAAACCATATTGTTTCCCTGTTGCAAACATAAATTGCCATAAACCTGTTGCGCCAACACGAGATCTTGCTCTAGGCTTTAAAGCCGATTCTACAATAGCCAAATATTTCATTTCTAATGGAATATCTAAATTATCGAATTCTTGCTCAAATAATGGAAAATAATAAGCGCTTAGACCCATTAATCGCTCCATAGATTGATGTCTGTTTTTTAACCAATTTTTAATTACGCTTTCTAATTGCGGATTATATTCTACGTTAAAAGGAGTTCTAGCATTTAAGCGTTTTAATCTTGCCTTTAAAGTATCTGTTGGTAATTCTGGATAATAAACCGCTTCGTATTTTAAACCGGCTACATCTCTATAAATAGTATCAAATAAAGTTGTGCTATATAATTCTTCTCTCCACTTTTTATCAAATTCTGCTGCTTGTTCGTTGTCTAAAAAGGTTCTAGTAGAATCGTTTTCAGTTTCTGGAGAAATCTCTACAGTTTTGTAGGTTTTACCGTCAATATTGCTGTCTGTTTTAACAGCTGGTTTTTCAACAGAAAGCGAATCTTGTGCAGATAAAGTAAATGATAATAAAAGGGCAAAATATATAAAGAGTTTGTTCATAGTAGGTTTTATAAAATATAACGTTATTATTTAATAGTTTGTTATCTGTTAAGGCATAAATATTTTATTTACAGTTTCTTATTTTTTGGCGATTACTGAATCCATTCCAAAATTCTTTTAGATTTTCAAAATCTAAACTTTCATGGATCTGTTCCAAACTAAATTTCATATCCGTATTTAAATTATGTAGTTCAATATCGTTATCTCTCAAATAGTATATTTTTGCTTTCCATTTATGTTTCCATTCATCAAATGATTTAAAATAAAGAGTGTCTTTTTTTATTTCAATTTTTTCCCACTCAGATAATGTTCTCAATTCATTCTCTGACGCAACTCTCATCATAGAATTTTTCTTAAAATAAACTTCTGTATATTTTCCATTATAACATATTGCATAATATCCATCCCTTTTTTGCTCATTTTGACAGCTAAACATTATTATAGCTATAAAAATTATATTCCAGAATTTAAGTTTCATACAACTTAGGTTGACACGATTAAAGCTAAAATCGTACATTTTTATCAAATTATAATAGATTGAGTCATAAAAAAGCCAAACTATTTATAAAAACAGTTTGGCTTAGATATAATTACAGAATTACTTTCTGCTATTTTAAAATAGCAGCAATTCCAGGTAATGTTTTTCCTTCTAAACTTTCTAACATTGCTCCGCCACCAGTACTAACATAACTTACTTTGTTTTCGAAACCAAACTGTTTTACTGCTGCAACAGAATCTCCACCACCAACAAGTGAAAAAGCACCATTTTTAGTAGATGCAGCAATAGAATTACCTAATTCTATAGTTCCATTAGCAAATTTTTCTAACTCAAAAACGCCTAAAGGTCCATTCCATAAAATAGTTTTACTTTCTAAAACAACATCGTTAAAGTTTTTAATAGATTCTGGTCCGGCATCTAATCCCATCCAACCATCTGGAATAGTATTAATATCGCAAACCTTTGTATTTGCATCGTTACTAAAAGCGTCTGCTATTATAGCATCTGTTGGAATATGAACTTTAACGTTTTTAGCTTCAGCTTGTTTTAAAATATCTAGAGCCAACGCCATTTTATCATCTTCGCAAAGTGAATTTCCAATATGTCCTCCTAAAGCTTTAATAAATGTAAAGGTCATTCCTCCACCAATAATTAAATGATCTATTTTATCTAAAATATTTTCAATAATGGTAATTTTAGAAGACACTTTTGCACCACCTAAAACGGCTAAAACTGGTTTTTCTCCAGTTTGCATTACCTTATCTATACTTTTAATTTCTTGCTCTAATAACAATCCAAAACACTTATTTTCTGGAAAGAAATCTGCCACAACTGTTGTAGAAGCGTGAGCTCTATGTGCTGTTCCAAAAGCATCGTTTACATAAATATCTCCTAATTTAGATAATTGCTCTGCAAAAGTGCTATCTCCAGAGGTTTCTTCTGAATGAAAACGTAAATTTTCAAGAATTAAAATTTTCCCTGGCTCTAAGTTAGCAAATGCAGCTTCTGCTTCTTCGCCTACACAATTTGATACAAATTGAGTTTCTACACCAATAATATCTTCAACCTTATCTACAATATGTTTTAAAGAAAACTCATCTTGAACTCCTTTTGGTCTTCCTAAATGAGACATTAAAACACAACTTCCGCCATCTTCTAAAATTTTAATAATAGTAGGTTTTGCCGCTTGTATTCTTGTAGCATCAGTAACCTTAAATTCATTATCTAAAGGCACATTAAAATCGACACGAATTAATGCTTTTTTGTTTTTAAAATTAAAATCGTTTAGGGTTCTCATTAAAGATTTATTTAGGTTTAATTCAGAGTTCAAATATAGGAAATTGCCTACAACATTATTTTAATTGTTTTAAATACTATAATATAGAAGCTCATTTTTACGAACTTCTTATATTTGTGTTATGCTATTTTCGGACATCTTAGGATTATCACATATAAAATCTCACTTATCTAAAAGTGTAGAGAATGGTCGTATTCCACATGCACAATTATTTGTTGGACCAGAAGGATCAGGAACATTACCTATGGCAATTGCATACGCACAGTATATTTTATGTGCAAATACAAATGCCGAAAACACAAACGGAAACGAAGCTTGTAATATAAAATTTAATAATTTTTCTCATCCAGATTTACACTTTGCTTTTCCTGTAACAACTAACGATAAAATTAAAAGGCATCCTGTTTCTTCTCATTTCTTACCAGAATGGCGCGAATTACTAAAAGAGCAACCTTATGGTAATTTATTTGATTGGTACAAACGTTTAGGCGTAGATAACAAACAAGGACAAATTGGTGTAGACGAAGCTTTAGACATTAATAAATCTTTAGCATTGAAGTCTTTTGAAGGTGGCTATAAAATTATGCTGATTTGGATGGCTGAAAAAATGAATACTGCAGCTGCCAACAAACTTTTAAAACTAATTGAAGAACCGCCAAACAAGACTGTTTTTCTTTTAATTGCAGAAGACGAAGAGCAAATTATAAACACGATTAAATCGCGTTGTCAAGTGCTACATTTTCCGCCTTTAGCTCAAGACGATATTAAAACTGGTTTAATAAAGCAATATAATTTACCAGAAAATGAAGCTGTAAAAATAGCACAACAAGCAGATGGAAATTATAACAAAGCCTGCGATTTAGTTTATCAAGATTCCGAAGACTTACAATTCGAAACTTGGTTTATTACTTGGATTCGTTCGGCTTTTAAAGCCAAAGGCAACAAATCTGCTATTCACGATTTAATTTCTTGGAGCGAGGAAATTGCAAAAACAGGTCGAGAAACTCAAAAGCTGTTTTTACAATTTTGTATTGAGTTTTTTAGACAAGCTATGCTTTTAAATTATGGTGCAGATAGTTTGGTGTATTTTGAAACAAAAACTAAAGGTTTCGATATTTCTAAATTTGCGCCTTTTATACATAACAATAATATTTTAGATATTTCTGAAGCACTACAAGACGCTATTTACCACATAGAGCGTAACGGAAATTCAAAAATTATTTTAACCGATTTATCAATAAAACTAACGCGTTTACTTCACGCAAAAAAAGATTAACTATGGGAAATATATTAGCTAATATTACAGAAATTATTTTATTATTATTTTTAACTATTACTTTTTTACAATCAGGTATAGATAAAATATTAGATTGGAACGGAAATGTATCTTGGCTAAAAGGACATTTTAAAGATACTTTTTTAGGTAAAATGGTCCCTCTAAGTGTGGGGATTATTTTAGTAATAGAAGTTATTTCAGGAATCTGTACACTTATTGGTTGTTATGAATTAGCCTTTACAGAAAATAATACCATTGCATTAACAGGAACTATTTTATCTTGTGTAACACTACTAATGTTATTATTTGGACAACGATTAGCAAAAGATTATGAAGGTGCAAAAACTATAGCTGTGTACTTTGTTCCTGCTATATTTTTATTATTCCTTTTAAGCAACTAAAATAGTTATTACATAGCATTATAACTTAAGTTTAGACTCCAAAAATTTAAAAGATGAAAGTAGCAATAGTTGGCGCAACAGGAATGGTTGGAAACGTCATGTTAACCGTTTTAAAAGAACGTAATTTTCCTATTACAGAATTAATTCCAGTAGCTTCAGAACGTTCAATTGGAAAAACAATTTCTTATAATGGTAAAGATTATACTATTATAAGTTTACAAGATGCTGTAAATTTAAAACCAGATATTGCTTTATTTTCTGCTGGCGGCGAAACATCTTTAGAATGGGCTCCAAAATTTTCTGAAACTGGAACAACGGTTGTAGATAATTCTTCTACTTGGCGTATGGACGAAACTAAAAAATTAATTGTGCCAGAAATTAATGCTTCAGAACTAACTAAAAACGATAAAATAATTGCGAACCCTAATTGCTCTACCATTCAGTTGGTTATGGCATTAGCGCCATTGCATAAAAAATATAAAATGAAACGCGTTTTGGTTTCTACGTATCAATCAGTTTCTGGTTCTGGAATTAAAGCAGTAAGACAACTAGAGAACGAAATTGCAGGTGTTAAAGGCGAAATGGCTTATCCGCATCCAATTGGTAAAAATGCATTGCCTCAATGCGATGTTTTTGAAGAAAATGGTTACACTAAAGAGGAAATGAAATTAACTAGAGAACCTCAAAAAATTCTTAACGATCGTACATTCTCTATTTCGGCTACTGCGGTTAGAATTCCTACTGCTGGCGGACATAGCGAATCTGTAAACGTAGAGTTTGAAAACGACTTTGATTTAAAAGACATTAGAACTATTTTAAGTGAAACACCTGGAATTGTAGTTCAAGATAATCCAGCTACAAGCATATATCCAATGCCAATTTACGCGCATAATAAAGATGAGGTTTTTGTTGGTAGAATTAGACGGGACGAAACACAACCCAATACTTTAAATATGTGGATTGTTTCAGATAATTTAAGAAAAGGAGCAGCAACAAATACAATTCAAATTGCTGAATATTTGTTGGAGAATGGGTTGATTGGCTAATTTTCTATTAATAAATTTTAATAAACAAATACAATGAAAAAAATCATATTAATAACCTTTGTCCTGTTCATATCAAACAGTTTAAAATCGCAAACTTCAACAGATGAAATTTTAAATAAATTTTTTGTGATTTATGAAGCATCACCATTTGAAGCAGTAGATTATGTTTATAGTACTAATAAATGGATGGAGCGAAATATTGATGGAATTGAAGATGTAAAAAATAAAATGAGAACCTTTCTGGGATTGGTTGGGGAATATTATGGGTATGAAGAGATTGTACAAAATAGTATTGGTGAAAAATATAAACTAGTGAGTTATATTGTTAAATATGATAGACAACCTCTTCGCTTTACTTTTATTTTTTATAAGCCAAAAGACAAATGGCAAGTACAGAATTTTAGATTTGATGATAATTTAAGTGATGAGTTGACTGAACTAAGTAAAATAAATAACCAAAAATAGAAATTACCATAAAAAGTTAAAAAGCACTTAACTAGTCGTTGTTAAGTGCTTTTTTCGTTAAATTTAGATTTTAAATACAAAACCTATGAAAAAACTAACCCTTTGCGTTATTACTTTGGCTACAATTATGGCTTGTAAAAACGAAGAAAAACCGAAAGAAGAAACTCCTATGGCAATAACTTACCCAGAAACCAAACGTTTAGATTCTACAAGAACCTATTTTGGCGAAGACGTTAAAGACGATTTTGGTTGGTTAGAAGACGATAGAAGTCCAGATACAGAAGCTTGGGTAATTGCTCAAAACAAAGTAACTTATAATTATTTAGACCAAATTCCTTATAGAGAAGCGCTTAAACAACGTTTAGAAAAACTGTGGAATTACGAAAAAGTTGGTGCACCTTTTAAAGAAGGTAATAATTATTACTATTATAAAAACGATGGTTTACAAAATCATTATGTCATCTATAAAAAAGGCACTGATAACGATGAGGTTTTTTTAGATCCAAATACGTTTTCTAAAGATGGCACAACATCACTTTCTGGCGTTAGTTTTACCGAAGATGGAACATTAGCAGCCTATTCAATTTCTGAAGGTGGAAGCGATTGGCGAAAAGTATTAATTATGAATACTGAAACACGCAAAATTACAGAAGATACTATTATAGACGTTAAGTTTAGTGGAACGTCTTGGAAAGGAAACGATGGTTTTTATTATTCAAGTTACGATAAACCTGTTGGAAGCGAATTATCTGCTAAAACCGACCAGCACAAAGTATATTATCATAAATTAGGAACACCACAAAGCGAAGATAAAATCATTTTTGGAGCAACGCCAGAAGAAAAACACAGATATATTGGTGCTTATGTAACCAAAGATCAAAATTTTTTAATGTTAAGCGCATCGGTTTCTACATCTGGAAACAAGTTGTTTATTAAAAATTTAAACGAGCCAAATAGTGTTTTTAGACCAATAATAGATAATGTAGAATCGGACACTTATTTAGTAGAAAACATAGGTGATAAATTATATTTAAAAACCAACTTAAACGCACCAAACGGAAAAATAGTTGTGGTTGATGCTAAAAACCCTACTCCAGAAAACTGGACTGATTTTATTCCTGAGACAGAAAATGTATTATCGGTTTCAAAAGGTGGAAACTACTTTTTTGCTGAATATATGGTAGATGCTGTTTCTAAAGTAATGCAATACAATTATGATGGGAAATTAATTCGTGAGGTAAAATTACCTGGAATTGGTAGTTCTGGTACTATTAGCGGTAAAAAAGAAGATAAAGAATTATATTATTCATTTACAAACTACAATACACCAAGTAGTACTTATATTTATAATGTAGAAACTGGAGAATCTACACAATATTGGACACCAGAAATAGATTTTAAAAGTGATGATTACGAATCTAAGCAAGTCTTTTACACGTCTAAAGATGGTACTAAAATTCCAATGATAATTACTTATAAAAAAGGAACAGAATTAAATGGTAAAAACCCAACTATATTATATGGTTATGGCGGATTCAATATTAGTTTAACACCAAGTTTTAAAATCACTAATTCAGTTTGGTTAGAACAAGGCGGAATTTACGTAGTGGCTAATCTTCGTGGTGGTGGAGAATACGGAAAAGCGTGGCACGATGCAGGAACGCAACAAAAAAAGCAAAACGTTTTTGATGATTTTATTGCTGCTGCAGAATACTTAAAAGATAAAAAATACACCTCAACAGATTACTTAGCAATTTCTGGACGTTCTAATGGCGGATTATTAGTTGGAGCAACGATGACGCAAAGACCAGATTTAATGAAAGTGGCATTGCCTGGAGTTGGCGTTTTAGACATGTTACGTTACCATACATTTACAGCTGGTGCTGGTTGGGCCTACGATTACGGAACAGCTGAGGATAATAAAGAAATGTTTGAGTATCTAAAAAACTACTCGCCAGTACATAACGTAAAACCAAACACTCAATATCCAGCTACAATGGTAACTACAGGAGATCATGACGATCGTGTTGTACCAGCGCATAGTTTTAAATTTGCGGCAGAATTACAAGCTAATCAAACCGGAACAAATCCAACATTAATTAGAATAGATGTAAATGCTGGTCATGGCGCAGGAAAACCTGTAAGTATGCAAATTCAAGAATGGGCAGATATTTATGGGTTTACACTTTATAATATGGGTTATAAAGTATTACCTCAACAAGAATTAAAAAAATAGTATTAATTTATTCTTAATCTGTAAAAAGCGATACTAAAAAATATCGCTTTTTACATTTTATTGTATTTTTAAAA
>NZ_JBELDZ010000006.1:0-54560 GCF_042094015.1 Aurantibacter sp.
TACCACCAACACGAGATACAGAAATACCTACGTTAATTGCTGGACGTACACCAGAATTAAATAAATCTCCATCTAAGAAAATTTGTCCATCTGTAATAGAAATTACGTTTGTTGGAATATATGCCGAAACATCTCCTGCTTGTGTTTCAATAATTGGTAATGCTGTTAAAGAACCACCACCTTTTACAATTCCTTTAATAGAATCTGGAAGGTCATTCATTTCTTTAGCAATAGCATCATTATTAATGATTTTTGCAGAACGTTCTAATAACCTTGAGTGTAAATAAAATACATCTCCAGGGTAAGCTTCACGTCCTGGTGGACGTCTTAATAATAAAGAAACTTCACGGTAAGCAACTGCTTGTTTAGATAAATCATCAAAAACAATCATAGCTGGTCTACCAGTATCTCTAAAATATTCTCCAATAGATGCTCCTGTAAAAGGTGCATAAACTTGCATTGCTGCTGGATCTGATGCGTTTGCTGCAACAATAGTAGTATAAGCTAAAGCGCCTTTTTCTTCTAATGTTTTAGCAATTAAAGCTACTGTTGAAGCCTTTTGACCTACAGCAACATATATACAATATACTGGCTCACCAGCATCGTAAAATTCTTTTTGATTTAAGATAGCATCAATACAAACCGCAGTTTTACCTGTTTGTCTGTCTCCAATTACTAACTCACGTTGTCCTCTACCAACAGGAATCATAGCATCAATTGCTTTAATCCCTGTTTGCATTGGCTCTGTTACTGGCTCTCTATAAATAACACCTGGCGCTTTACGCTCTAATGGCATTTGGTAAGTTTCTCCTGTAATTGGTCCTTTACCATCAATTGGGTTACCTAAAGTATCTACAACACGACCAACAATTCCTTCACCTACATTAATAGATGCAATACGATTTGTTCTTTTTACTGTAGAACCTTCTTTAACTCCTGAAGCTGTACCTAATAATACAATACCTACGTTATCTTCTTCTAAGTTAAGAACGATACCTTCTAAGCCACCTTCAAATTCTACTAATTCACCATACTGTGCATTAGATAATCCGTAAGCACGTACAATACCATCACCAACAGTTAATACTGTTCCTACTTCATTTAATGAAGCACTAGCTTCAAAACCTGAAAGTTGTTGTTTTAAGATCGCTGATACTTCAGCTGGTTTTACTTCTGCCATTTTATTTAATATTAATTCGCTAAAAGTTAGACGTTAGATACATCTAATTTCTAAGCCTTTAGTTTAATGTAAATTCTCTTTTTAATTTGTTTAATTGGTTAGCAATACTTGCATCGTATTGTAAATCTCCAACTCTTAAAATAAAACCACCTAAAATAGTTTCATCTATAATATTAGTTACTGTAACTGATTTTCCCGTTAATTCTTTAACCTTAGCTAAAACTTTAGTTTCTAAATCTCCAGACAAAGCTATTGCTGTAGTAACTGTTGCAGTTTGATTTCCAATAGCATCATTATATAAACTAACATATTTAGAAGCAACTGCTCCAAACATATTTAATCTATTGTTTGCAATTAATGTATTGATTAAATCTACTGTATTTTTTTTTGTGTTAGGAAACACTGCTAATAAGGCCGATTTTTTTACCTCAGCACTAATTACAGGACTTTGTAAAATATCTTGTAATTCTTTACTTCCATTAACCGTATTAGCAATTAAACTCATATCTGTATTTACAGTTTCTGCTGTATTTTGATCTTGAGCTAAAGCTAAAACTGCTTTGGCATAACGTATGGCTGCTCTTGTTCCTGACATACTTATATTTAATTTAAAGTTGCTTCACCTAACATAGACTCAACTAATTCTAATTGCTTGTCTTTATTAGATAATTCTTGACGTACTACTTTTTCTGCAATCTCTACAGATAAACCAGCAACATGAGATTTTAATTCTGCCATAGCAGCTTTTTTCTCACCTTCAATTGCAGATTGTGCTTGAGCAATCATAGCATTAGCTTGTGTTTGTGCTTCTTCTTTAGCTTCTGAGATCATTTTATCTTTCATCTCACGAGCCTCTTTAAGCATCGTTTCACGTTCTGCTCTTGCATCTTTTAACAACTTATCGTTTGAAGCTGTTAAGTTTTGCATTTCAACTTTAGCATCTTCAGCTGCATCTAATGCATTTTGTATTCCTTCTTCACGCTCAGTTAATGCATCCATAATTGGTTTCCATGCAAACTTTGCTAATAAAAATAATAAAAGAAGTAGGATTACTAATTGCATAGCAAACAACCCTATTGAAAAATCGTTAAATATATCCATAATACTTAAATACTTTTTTTGTTTAATTTGTTAAAAACAATTTCTGTAACCAACCGTTACAGAAATTGTTTTAGGTTTTTCTCGGAATTATTTTCCTAAAAGTAAAGCACCAAATGCTAAACCTTCTAATAATGCTCCGATAATGATCATCGCTGTTTGGATTTTACCAGCAGCCTCAGGTTGTCTAGCAATTCCTTCCATTGCTTTTCCACCGATTTGACCTAGTCCGATTCCTCCTCCGATTACGATTAATCCTGCTCCAATTAAATTGTACATACTAATTTGATTTTTATAATTATTAATTAAACAAATTCTAATTTATTAATGACTATGCGAATCTGCATGGTCATGATCATGTTCTTCTACAGCCATTCCAATAAATAGCGCAGTTAACATTGTGAAAATAAACGCTTGTAAAAACGCTACTAATAATTCTATTATAGTTAAAAACATAGTTAACAAGAATGAAATT
The DNA here is from genome assembly GCF_042094015.1 of Aurantibacter sp. NCBI lineage: Bacteria > Pseudomonadati > Bacteroidota > Flavobacteriia > Flavobacteriales > Flavobacteriaceae > Aurantibacter > Aurantibacter sp. Next base: position 2,754 of record NZ_JBELDZ010000006.1, read on the forward strand.
CCTGTTGCCCCAACTGTTCCAAATTCAGATTTCAATAACAACATTAGTGCTGCAATTCCCATTACAACTGAATGTCCTGCAGTAATATTTGCAAATAAACGTACTAATAAAGAAAATGGTTTAATTAGTAAAAATCCAGCTAATTCTAAAACTGCTAAAATTGGACGTAATATTTTAGGAACTCCTGGCATCCATAATGTATGTGCCCAAAAATCTTTACTTCCGTTTGTAATATACACAACTAAAGTAACTAAGGCCAAACAAACCGTAACTGCTATCTGTCCAGTTACATTAAATCCTAATGGCGTTAAACCTAATAAGTTTAATATCCAAATAAAGAAAAATACCGTTAATAAATAAGGCATAAACTTTTTATATTTTTTCTCACCAATGTTTGGTCTTGCAATCTCATCACGAACATAAAGCACTAACGGCTCTAAAACTCTTCCAACTCCTTTTGGTATTCCATTACTTTTTTTATAACCTCTTGCTAAAGCTGTGAAACCCAATAACATTAATAACCCGGCCAATAACATTCCAAAAACTGATTTAGTAATAGAAAAATCTAATACTTTATGTGCATTTGTAGCGTGATGATCTTTATCAAAACTAACTGAAGTTGCACCAGCATCTAATTCATATATTTTGCTATGAAGTTTAACCAGTTTAGTGTTTCCTCTTGTAACTATTTCTGTTCCGTCATCATTATGATGAAAAGCTGAAGACATAAATGATTTTAAACCATCTTTAGTCCAAACAATAACAGGTAAAGGAAAACCAACGTGTTTTCTCTCACCATTATCTGCTGTGTAAGAAAACAAAGAGAAATCGTGAGAATCTGCTAAATGATGTTTTATGTAATCCTGAATCTCTTCTTTAGTATCAACATTACCACCATCTTTTTCTCCACCATTAGCAAATGCCACGAATGAAGTAAGTGTTAAAACCAATACCGCTATAAACTTGATAGATTTTGTTGCTACCATCATAATTTTCTAAACTTATAAAATTTATTCTTCGTAAATTTTGTGCAAATGTACGGAATAATTTAAAAAACCAAACGCTTTTTTGTGTTACTTTTATCTGTTGAAAAAAAATAAGGGATTTAAAATAAATATAGCTGTTAACTATTTGCTATTTAACAACTTTGCTACAGCAATTGCCTCTGCTATTAAAAAAATAAATAATGGTGCAACTAACGCTACGCGTTGTGTTTGAGACAGAACTTCTATAGAGAACACAGAAGCTTGAAAAATTAATACAAATGCACCAATTTTAAAACACATTAACATTAAATAAGCATAACCGGCTTGGTTTGGCAACTTATCTGCTACTATTTCTATACACGTATAAATTAAGATTGCACAAATAGCATGAAACACATAAATATTAAATAATGAAAAAACTAATTCTTGATTAAGTAAAGAATAGTGTAACGTATAACTAATAATAAAAAGTAATACAATTGCTATAAGTACTAAGACAATGCGTTTAATCATTTAGAGTTTTTATTATCGTTATTGGTTATTTTAAGGACTTGAAAAATTACTGAACCTATTGCAATAAATACAGCTAACATAGATGCTATTTTATAATATAACTGATCTTGATTGTTAAATTTTACATCTAACCATTCGCCTAGTTTACTACCTAGGTATATGGTTAATCCCATTTGTAGACCTATAGACGTAAATCTTATAAATTTATTAAGCTGTTTTTTGGGTTTTTCCGCCACTTTGCAAGTCTTTTACAGATGATGTCATTTTACAAGACACGTTAAATGTTGCTCCAGGTTCTACTGCTAATTTTTCAGTAATTACATCTCCTTCAATTTTAGCGGCGCTTTTTAAAGTTAATAATCCTGCAATTTTCATATCACCTTGAAAAGAACCTTCAAAATAAGCACAACTACTTTCCAAGGTTCCAATTATTTTTCCTTCTGCTCCTACAACAACTTTTCCTGTTGTTTTTACATTTCCTTCAATAATTCCATCTATCCTAATATCGCCTTCACTTATAAAATCGCCAGTAATTTGTGTTTTTTTAGCAATTATATTTTGAATAGCAGAAGTGTCTTGTTGTCCTCGTTTCATTACAATACTTATTTTAATTCTAAATAGTTATTTAGAATTTTATGGGTTTGAATTATGGTATAGTTTTCTGATGATATTCCAAATGCTGGTCTATCTAACTTTAATGTTGTTTTATTTTTTTTAGTCTTTTTGTTATTTTCGATCGCTTCATTTTCTTTTAACAATAAAGCAAAGCCTTTTGCACCTTGTACACTTGAAATTCCATGTACTACTACAAATTTTGTTTCTGGGTTATATACATCTTCAGAAACTGTCAAATCATAATAACTTATAGTTTTAACAGATTCTGTTAATTGTTTTTTAAAGTCTTCTATTTTATCAAACTCATCTGTTTTAAACGTGTAAATAGCTTTAAAATGCTTTGATTCTTTAGAATCTACAAATGTAGTGTCTTTAACTTTTTCTAAGCTCTTAACTAATTCTTTGGCAAGTTGCCCTTCTGGCGTATTCGCATAATCTAAAGCAATTGCATTTAAACTTGTTGTGTATGTTTTATAACCAAACAAGCGTCCTTGTGCTGTTGCTTTTAGTAGCTCGAATTTTGGCTGAATAGGTTCATCTGAAAAATACGAAGCGTAATTGTTAGATTCTGAAATAACCATTGCATAATTTTGTTCTTCCAACAATTTGTAGGTTTGTGCATATAAATATTCTGGACTTTCAGTGTCTAAAGTTTTTGCAAATTCTGGATTGCTTAAAATTTTAGCATATCTAGATTCTGGATAATTAGATATAATATCTTCTTTATAAAATGTAGCTTGAGAAGTTTCTTTTAACAACTCATTTATCTTAAATAAATTATATTTAGAAGGTAATACTAACTTTTCTTCCGGATTACTTTTTAATAGATTCTGGAACTTATCTTTAGATAATCCGTATTCCTTAAATTTTTCTTTATAAATTAAACCTAATTGGTAATAAGCGTAATTACGATCTGTTTTTAAGCTATCTATAATTTTTTCTTCTGTAGGAATTTGATCTATATAAAATTGAGGATCGAAAGTTTTTAAAGAGTCTTGAGAAATTGTAGTACCTATAGCTGCAATTGCATCATTGTTAAACGAAACATTTCTATTGCTTGACCATCGCCAATTATCTTTGTTTTTACGTTCTCCCCAAACTTTAGAAAACTCATTTTTTCCATATGCAACTGTTGTTGGATTGTAAAAATAGAAAGCAGAACTTAAACCTGAAGGGTTAGATTTATTTTTTACAAAGTTACCAGCATCAAAATCGTTTGTTGCTAATCCTTTTTTCCTAGCTTCAATCTCTAAGCGTTCTTTTTCAGCTTCAGCTTCAGCTTGTAATTTATCTGTGTATGCAGTAAAATAATCTAAACGTTCTGTTTCAGACATTCTAGTTAGCATTAAAATACTATCGTTTACTTCGGCAATACCTTCATAAGTAATTACATCTTCTAGGTTTTCTCTTTTTCGTTTTATAACTCTGTACGGTTTGCTATTTAGTTTTAGATTAACCATTGTACTATCAAAATACGCACCAGCAGTTTGATAATTTGCATTATCAAAATAATAATCTCCTAAAATAAGGTAGTTTTTTGCGTTTAATTTTTTGTCTGATGTTGTTGCTCTTAAAGATTTATTATAATAAGATATTGCAGTAGAGTCTTTATTGGTTTTTAAATTATAATCCGCAATTTGATGATAAATTCTATCTAAATATGGTCTGTTTTCATAATACTCTTCTAATCGCGTTAAGTGTTCTTCAAACTCTAATTTATTTCCGTTTTCATAATCAAAATTCTTAGTTTTTTCTACATAAGCAGACACTAAGTATTTTCTAGGAATTTTTCGATTAAGTTTTATAACCTCATCAAAAGCCATATTGGCGCTGTCAGTTTCTTTTAAGTTATTATAAAGCTGACCTTTTATAAAATTGAAACGTGCTTTTTCAAATGGCTTTTTAGTTTCTAAAGCTGCAATTTTAATTTGTGTTAATGCGCTATCTATAGATTTTATGTTAATATAAGCTTGAGCTAAAACTGATGTTGCATCTGATAATTCTTGTCCTTCTAACTCTTCTTGCTCTAATAATCTTTTTAAGTTTTTTATGGCAATTTCATTGTTTTCTAAACGAATATTTGTTTTTTCTCGCCATACTTTAGCTTGGTTAATCTTATCGCTTAAAGGATACTTATAAAGAATGTAATTAAACGACTCTAAAGCTGGAATAAAACGCTGATCGAAATATCTGGCTTGCCCTAATAATAAATAAGCTTCGTCTATTTGCGGGTTTTTTTCTTTTCCGCCAATATTCATTCCGTGTTTTTGTATGGCTGCAACTGCTTTTTCTTCAGCTTTAGTAAAATCTGCGTTTTTAGATTGCCCAGGAAGTATTATTTCCTCTGTAACCTGCATGCGTTCTACTGGCAAAATTTCCCAATAATCGTCTGTGTAAGCTTTATTTAAAGCGTCTCTACCTTGGTTTAAGGCATTATAACCATTAAATAAAACGTTATATTTTGTGGTTAAAGCATGGTAATTCCGACTTATAAACTTGTCTTTTTTACGAGAACAACTTTGCAAACTTAATGCTATAAATAAAGCAAAAACAGCTATTTTAAATCCTATTTTCAATGTGATAATATATTTATAATAATATAACTTAAAACTAATACAATTAGTATGTGTAGTTCTGAAAGCACGTAAAAATAAGCATCTTTTTTTTAATAGCTTAATAAATTGCTAATTCTAAATTTTAAATGATAAATCAACAGCTTTTAAAATAAAAACTCAACCTATAGAAATTTCTATAAGTTGAGTTTTTTAGGGCTATTTTTTATAAATCTAAACTAAGGTTTCACCAGAAAAATGAGCCTCTAATTCTTTAAGTGTTGCTGCATTAGTTTCTAAATCTTTTACAATTTCTCCTTTTTCTAAAACAACAATACGCTCACAAACATCTGTTACGTGTTGTAAATCGTGACTTGAAACTAAAACCATTACTTCGTTCTTATTAGCTAAATCTTTAATAATCTCTTTTAATCTAATTTGTGTTGTTGGATCCAAATTAGCAAAAGGTTCGTCTAAAATAATAATTTCAGGATTTCCAATTAATGCGGCTATAATACCTGCTTTTTTCTGATTTCCTTTACTTAAATCGCGTAAATATTTTTTCTGATTTAAAATTTCACCGTGAAAAAAATCTTCAAATTGAGCTAAAAGCTTATCAACTTCTTTTTTAGACTGACCTCTTAAATCTCCAATAAAATAAAAATATTCTTCGGCAGTTAAGTAACCAATCAGAAAGGTTTCGTCTATAAAGGCAGATGTAAAAGGCTTCCAGTCTTCACTTTCATTAACTTGAACATTATTACTTATTATATGTCCAGTTGTTGGTTGAATTAAATCTAAAAGCAGACTGAAGTAGGTTGTTTTTCCTGCACCATTATTTCCTACTAAACCAAAGCTCTGACCTTTAGGAATATCTAAAGAATCTATATTTAAAACCGTATTACTGTTATATGTTTTAGATAAATTTGTTGTTATAATCATATCTTTAATTTGTTTGTTTGTAGGCAGCTAAAGTTTTATATTTTTCCGATTTGTAAACACGTTCTATAATTGCAAATACTTTATTTTTTAATAAGAATCCTAGTAATCCAAAAAACACAACTAATATAAAACCAAAAGCTTCACCATATAAAAAATGTCCAGCAGCGTAAATTACCATTGGTAATAATAATTTAGGAATGGTTAATAATAAGGTTTTTACATTAAATGCTTTTTTGTCTCCAAATGCTTTTTTATTAGATGTTAAGTCTATTGGTGTTTTAATATAAGCTCCACCCCAAAGTACAATATGAGAATTTACTCCAATATTATAGATTGCTCCTGCTAAAACAGCTGCATAAGCTTGCCAACCAAAATACAAATAAAATGAAGCTAAAACGGTAGAAGCTATTGTGGCAATCACCATTAAATACCATTTAGACTCTAAATACAGTCTGTATTTAATATTCTGACTCATTAATAACGGATAATAAGCACTATCCCAACTTGGCACAAATTGTCCAAAACTGAATAAAAACCCACCAGAAATAAATATACCTGCAAAAATGCGCCAAAAAGGTCCATCATACATTTCTACTGCTCCAGTAAAAAAGAGTAAGCCATAAAATATAAAAACAACACTCATTATTACTGTAGTTTTTGAACGCTTGTTTCGTTTTATTAATTTTATATCATTTTTTAAAAAGGTTGAAACGCTTCCGAAACGATCTAGCCAAGTCATATTATCTGTCTCGCCAATCTTTACTTTTGTTGCTAATCCAGCATCTAAATAAAAATGCTTTTTAAAATAGTTAAATGCCAATCTGTATAGAAACACAGCAAATACAATTGGAATTAATGCTAGGTATGGTTGATTATAGAAGGCTTCGAATATTTGAGATGTGTAAATAGTAATATCAAAAACATTAAAATACATTAGCGCACCTAAACTAGCGATTACAGATAATACACTGATAAAAACAACATCTTTACTGTTTACAAATATGTTAATAAAGTTGTTGCAATAAATAAGTGCCATTGCGCCTAAGTGCCAACCTATAACATTTAAACCATTGTGTCCTTCTATAATTAATACTACAGAAAACGGAATAAAGAAAAAAGCATGTAGTATGTTGAAAAAAGACACTATTGTTTTTCCTATTCCAAAGTGAATAATAGTATCTTTTTTAAGCGGTAAATATAGAAATGGTTTAATATTTACTACAGGCATTTTTTGCATAAAATAGCGAATTGCTATATCTACAACCACATAAAATATTAGAAATTGATTAACAACAACTAATGGGTCTTTTTTTAGTACTTTCTCTATTAAATAATATGCGCCAACGCCAATTCCTAAAAAACAGAGAATCATAAAAAACGCACCAATAGCCATTAAAATCTTTAGGGCTAGGTTTGTTTTAAAAGATGCAGATCTAATAAAAGATTTCCATTCTAAACTTATAAATTGCTTTATCATTTAAGTTGAAGTTTTTTAGTCTTAAAACATTTGTCTTACAAAGTTACATTTTGTTACATAGAATATTCTGAATAAATCTTTTTTAACAATTTTTATGAGTTTTCATATAAACGATCAACTCTTAAGTCTGTATTTTATGACAAAAATCAGTATGCAATACAATTAGCTTCACTATTTTTGTAAAAAAATTAAAAATGGCACAATTTAATACGCTAAACATAAAATCTATAAATAAGGAAACAAACAAAGCAGTAACTTTAAGTTTTGTTGTTCCTAGTCATTTAGCTTCTCAATATACTTTTATTGCTGGACAATATATTACGCTTAAAACAACTGTTAATGGTGAAGAAATTAGAAGAGATTACTCCTTATGTTCATCTCCAAAAAGTGGCGAATTAAAAGTAGGAATTAAAGCTATAGAAAATGGTTTGTTTTCAAATTATGCCAATTCTAACCTTGAAGCTGGTGATACATTAGAAGTCTCTACTCCACAAGGACGCTTTAAATTTGAACCAAACACTACAAAAACCAGAAGTATTGCTGCTTTTGCCGCAGGTAGCGGAATAACACCAGTTTTAAGTATTGCAAAATCTATATTAGAAGAAGAACCAAATAGTAAATTTGTTTTAGTTTATGGAAATAAAAACATAGCAGAAACTATGTTTTTACAAGAGCTTTTAGATTTACACCATAAATATAAAGAACGTTTTCATATTCAATTTTTATACAGTCAAAGTGAAGAGTCTAATGCTATTTTTGGGAGAATTGAAGAAAGTACTGTAAACCTAATTGTTAAAAATAAGTTTAAACACGTTGCTTTTGATTCCTTTTATCTTTGCGGACCAGAAGGAATGATTTATACTGTAACCGATGTTTTAAAGTCTTATGATATAGCTGAAGATAAAATCTATTTTGAATTATTTAAAGCTGCAAAAAACACAGCTAAAAACGATGTTAGCGCAACTGGAGAAACACAAATAACAGTTATTGTAGACGACGAAGAAGAAACCTTTTCTATGTCTCAAAAAAATACCATTTTAGAAGCTGCTATAGAAAAAGATCTAGACGCACCATATTCTTGCCAAGGCGGAATTTGCAGCAGTTGTATTGCTCGTGTTAAAGAAGGAACTGCTGAAATGCGACAAAATTCTATTTTAACTGATGCCGAAGTTGCAGAAGGTTTAATTATTACCTGCCAAGCACATCCTACTAGTACAACAATAATAGTTGATTATGATGATGTTTAGAGTGTAATAAACTGAATAAAAAAAGCGGTTTTATAGCACTTTTTCTTTTTTATATTGAGATGGCGTTAATCCTGTATACTTTTTAAAAAATGTGTTAAAACCAGATTTAGAATTAAATCCTGATAGTCCTCCAATAGCTTCAATAGTATATTGGTTATAGTCTTTATCTACCAATATTTTTTTTGCAAACTCTATTCGGTGTTCGTTTATAAAGTTAGAGAAGTTTTTATCGTACTTTTTATTAATTAAATACGACATGTATTTTTCATTAGAATCTATCTGTGTGGCTAATAATTTAACCGTAAGCTTGGGGTTTAAAAATACTTTATCTTCCAAAATAGCCTTTTCTAATTTATTGTTTAATTCTTCTAAATCAAACTGAAAATCACTATTTTCATCTATGTTCAATAAATTACTTTTTTTAAACACTTTATAGAGTATCCAATAGGAAAAAACAAAGTAAAAAAGATAGTAACCTTTTAAAAATGATTTAAATAGTGAGTCTGGTAAAATATAATTTTGAAAAACCCATATAACAATATACAAATCGTATAAAAGCACAAAAACAAGTAAAAAATCTTCTGTACTTTTAGGTTTTATAAAGCGGCTAAATTTTATAGGTTTTAATTTTTTAAATGATAAGTAACTAAAATAAACAGTTGTTATGGGAAATATAAATAATATGGTAATATAATTAACATAAGTCATTACATTTTCCACCACTTCATAAGTGAAATTCTCTTCATCTTTTTGAACTCCAAAATAAATAACACAAAATGTATTTACAATAAATAAAGTAGCTGGCAAATAATAACTTCTTTTATCAAAAGGCTTTACTTCTAAAGAACTAAATACAATATGATACAAGACTGGAGGTAATAATGTCAAGATTACAAAAAACATTAAAGAAACCGTATATATTATAGGTTCTATTAAAATTTCATTATAATCTGCAGAAACAATTAAACAAGCAAAAAGCAAAAACCATAAAAAGTAGAAAGCTAATTCCACTCTTGATTTTAACTTTTTTATGCAGTGATATAAAGAAATTAAAAAAACTATAAATGATATACAAATAATTGCGTTTTTCACTCAAAACCACATTTTAGAAGTTCAAATTTAAGGAAAATAGTATTAATTCTGTAATCTTGAACCTACTATATTAAAGATGTGCTAACAATACATTTAAATTTGAGTTTAAAGAATTAATCTTTAAAATTATGAAGACAATTTATTATTACACACTTTTAGTTTTTTTAACAATTACCATGTCAAATGCACAAGTTGGAATAGGAACAACAAATCCTGATGCTACACTGCACATTGTTGGAACAACAGTTCCGGGAAGCGTTGGTGGGCTAGTAGAGTTACTAAACGAAGATTTTACAGGCTACACTGTTGTAGAAAATAATTCTAGTACTGGCTGTACTGTAGATGGTTGGGAGAATACTACTACTGGAGATGCTAACGTAAATTGTACTTCTTGTTCAGGTAATTGGCTATATATAGACTCAGACGAAAGTGGATGTACTCAAAACGCTACAGCTATAATAAATCTTACAACTTCTCCAACCAACACAACAATAGATATAAGTTTTGACTATAGATATAATAACTTTGGAGCATCGGGAGATTCTTTTAGGGTTTATTTATACAACAACACTTTAAGCTCACAGCAAGGTGCAAATTTAATTAATACCACAGCAGATGCTAATACAAGCTATTCTAGCTCTATTACGGTAATTGCAAGTAACTCTTACTCTTTAAGATTTGAGTATAATGGTACTTTTGATTATGGTGCAAGTTTAGATAATGTCTTAGTGACAGAAACTTCAGTAGCTTCTGCAGGAGCCTATACTTTTAGATTAGAAGATGGGCAACAACAAGATGGTTATGTTATGACAAGTGATGCAAATGGTAACGCAACTTGGATGGCTCCATCTGGTGGCGGAGGTTCTGGAACAGATAGTCAAACATTAAGTATATCTGGAAATGATTTAACTATATCTAATGGAAATACTGTTACAATTCCTTCTTCTGGCGGCGGAACTTATTCTTTTGAAAATGGAATTACAGAGTCTGGTGGAACTGTACGATTAGGTGGAGCATTAACACAAGCTACATATATCGATTTAAATTCTCGTGATTTATATTTTGAAGGTACAGGAACTGGTGATATTACTTTTGAAGACAACTCTGGTCAACCACAAATGACAACTAATTTCTCCGAAGGCTATACCAATTTTGGGGCTGGTGGTGCTTTTGTAGACTCTGATGATGGTACTAGTTTTTCAGATACTTTTGGCGGTGGCCCTTTTACTAAAGAATTTGTTTTAGGGGCATATAATGGTTCTTCTGGTGGAACATCAATCGCTCTTGGCTCTATAGAGTATGTTGTTGATGGAACTAACGAATTGTTTTATGAAGGTGGAGGTTTTAGTCCAATGGATGATTTTAGCTCAGATTTAGGAGCAGATCCTTTTTCTGGAACAACTAGACGTTGGGACGATGTTTTTGCAGACGATTTTATTACACCAACAAACACTTACTCTAGAACATCTGGAAAACTCTCAACAACCAAAGACCTAAATAAAGGTTTATCTATATTAATGCAATTAAAACCTATTAGTTATAAAGATCAAATGACTATTAAGGGAAAAGCAATCCCAGAAAACACCAAGGAAGATAAATTAGGTTTTTATGTTGAGGAATTATTAAATGTATTACCAGAAGCTGTTAAAACATCTGATTGGGTAAGCTTAGATGAGTCAGGAAACAAAACGCATATTGTTTACAATAAGCCATCAGGAATTAAGTTTACACAAATTATTCCAGTGACTGTTAAAGCAATTCAAGAACAGCAAGAACAAGTTGAAGATTTAAAATCTGAAGTTGAGGAGTTAAAAAAACAAATACAAGAATTAAGAGATTTAATTAATGCTAAAAAGTAGAGTTTAAATTAAAGATTTGATTTTTTCTAAAACCGTTATTGGACTAATTGTTCCAGCAACGGTTTTATAATTTTCAGGATACTTATTACCATAAATACTTGTTGGTATTAAAGGAAAATTTTCTCTGTTTGGAATTAATTGATGTTCTATTGGTTGATTAAAAGGTGTAAAACCTGAAAATGGATGTGTATTTCCCCAAATAGTAACCACTTTTACACCAAACATAGCTGCTAAATGTCCGTTACCAGAATCCATACTTAGCATTAATTTTAAATTAGATATAATTGCGAGTTCATCTTTAAAAGTAAACTCACCAACCATATTATAGACATTAGCATTGTTTTTTTCAAACAAGCTTAATTGTTCTTTTTCTTTATTTCCACCACCAAATAATAAGACATTGTAATCTTGACTTAAAAACTTAATAACCTCTGCTATTTTATCTAAAGGATACATTTTAGACTCATATTGTGCAAAAGGAGCAATACCAATTAATGGTTTAGTTATATCTATTTTTAATATTGAAAATAAAAGAGGAAAGGCTTCTGGTTTTGGATATTCTAGTTTAGATAAATCTAATTTAAACCCTAATTTTCTAAACACATCTGCGTAGCGCTCATGAGAAGTTTTTAGTTGTTTAAATTGTTTACCGTTAACAAGTGCTTTTTTTTCTTTTCTACCTTTATCTATTTGTTTAAAAGTCTTCCCTAAGAAAAAACACTTCAAGATATTTGTACGTAAAACATTATGTAAATCTGCTACTTCAGTAATTTCTAAAGCTTTTAATTCTTTAGATAATTTATAAACACCTAAAACACCTTTATGTTTTCCTTTTAGATCCACTTTAAAAACAGATACATTTGGCAAACCTTTAAATAAAGGTGCAAAAAATGGTCGTGTTAAAACAGTGAGTTTTACTTTAGAGTTTTGTAACATAAATGCACGTAGCACAGGTACAGAAATAGCAACGTCTCCCATTGCTGAGAGACGTATAACTAAAATATGTTTTTGTTTTGGCATTAAAACCCTGCTTATTTCTGACCTCTTAATACTGGATTAAGTTCATCATCATTATACATTTTCATTTGCTTATATACTTTCATATATTTATCGCCAGATTCAATATCTGAAACTAAATCTTCTATAGCAGTACTTAAATCTACACGTTGCTCTAATAAAATATTTAACTTTGCTTGACAAGCAGAAATATGAGAATCAGAAGCGTCTTTTCGCTCTACTTCTTCATTCATATGGTAAATTTTAAGAGCTAAAATTGATAATCTATCTATTGCCCAAGCTGGACTTTCAGAATTAATTTTAGCTGATTCTTTTGGAGTAACATCTTTATATTTCTCTAAAAAATAACTATCTATAAACTCCACCATATCTGTTCTATCCTGGTTAGAAGCATCAATCTGCCTTTTTAAAGTGATAGCTGCAATAGGATCTATTTGTGGATCTCTAATAATATCTTCGTAATGCCATTGTACCGTATCTATCCAACATTTTCTGTATAATAAATGGGCTATTAAATCGTCGGTTTTATCATATTTATTTGTAAAACTTTGATCTACGGTATTTACAACGTGATATGTTGTAATAACATCTTGAAAAATAGCATTTGCTTTTTGCGTAAAAATCATTTGTTTAATTTTATAGCTGTAAAGATACTTTAAAAATAAGACATCTCACAACTAGAAAAACAGCTTAAAATTTAACAGTTCAAGTTATTAACATCGGCAATCTCAACACTCTTTTAAATTATCTTTACAAACGTATGTATGCTTTAGTTGATTGTAATAATTTTTACGCCTCGTGCGAACGGGTTTTTAATCCAAACCTAATAGGAAAACCTGTCGCTATTCTTAGTAATAACGATGGTTGCGTTATTGCACGAAGTGATGAGGCTAAAGCACTAAATTTACCAATGGGTGCACCTATTTTTAAATGGGAACAATTTTGTAAAATAAATAAAATAGAAATATTATCGTCTAACTATCCTTTGTATGGTGATATGAGTCATCGTGTAATGTCTATTCTAAAACAATTCACTCCAAATCTAGAGGTCTATAGTATAGACGAATCTTTTTTAGAACTTAAAGGCTTTCAAAATTACAACTTAACAAATTATGGAACACAAATAAGAAGCCGTGTGTTAAAATGGACTGGTATTCCAACGTCTGTTGGTATTGCACCAACCAAAGGTTTATCTAAAATTGCTAATAAAATTGCTCGAAAAAGTAAATCTGGTGTTTGTATTATTGATACAAACGATAAACGTATTAAAGCTTTAAAGTGGATTAAAATTGAATCTGTTTGGGGGATTGGAAATAGGTTAAGCAAACGCTTAAAACAAAAAGGTTGTGTTACGGCTTTCGATTTTACACAAATTCCAGAAGTCATTATTAAAAAAGAATTTTCTGTTATAGAAGCAAGATTGCATCGTGATTTAAATGGTGTTGAAACATTAAAGTTGGAAAATAATCATCAGGATAAAAAAATGATTGCCACTACACGAAGTTTTAAAGGTACGTTAAAAAACCCAAGCGATATTAAAGAACGTATGTCTACATTTGCATCACATTGTGCACAAAAACTACGAAAGCAAAAATCCAACTGCCATAGTATAATTGTAATATTACGTAGTAATAGATTCGATAAAAACGGAAGACAACACGGTGAAAGTAGAGTTATAAATTTGGCCACACCAACCAACTCATCTTTGGTTATTAGTAAAGCTGCAGTAACCGTAGTTGCACAAATGATTAAGAAAGATATAGATTACAAAAAAGCAGGTGTTATAGTAACTGGCATTATACCAGCCAACAGTTACCAGTTAAATTTATTCGAAAAAGATAACAGTAAACACATTCCTTTAATGGACTGTATAGATAGTTTGAACAAAAAATATGGTACCTTTAAAATTAAATTAGGTAATCAAGATTTACAACGTACTTGGAAAATGAAACAAGAACGTTTATCGCCTAAATACACCACAAACATTAACGATATAATTGTTGTAAAATGATAGCACATAAATCTGGAAGTTTAACTTTTTTTACGCCCGAAACTATAGATGGCGCATCAGCTCAGTTTTTTGACACTGGAATTTCAGCTGGATTTCCTTCACCTGCAGAAGATTTTACAGAAAATAGATTGTCTTTAGACGATGAGTTGGTAAAAAACAAAGAGGCAACATTTTACGCAAGAGTTAGCGGACAATCTATGATTGGCGCAGGTTTAGATGATAACGATTTATTAGTTATAGATCGTAGCTTAGAACCTATTAACAATAAAATAGCGGTATGTTTTCTAGATGGGGAATTTACAGTAAAGCGTTTACGTGTAGATAAACAAGGGATTTGGTTACAACCAGAAAACCCTGATTATCCTATTATAAAAATTACACAAGATAATAACTTTTTAATTTGGGGCATTGTAACCAACGTAATTAAAAAAGTATAAAACTTATATTCCTAAAACAAAAAACGCAAAGCTAAGCTTTGCGTTTTTTGTAATATATAACAAGTAATTTATTTAATCAGCTAAAACAATTACTTTATTATCTTTCATTTCTATAGTACCTGAGTTAATATCTAACACTGTGTTTTTATTAGCATCAATAGTAAATTTATCCTTTACATCTTCGCTAATTTCAACACTACCGCCAATTTTAACCATTCCAGCTTTTAATACAGAAACTATTGGTGCGTGATTATTTAATAACTGAAAATCGCCATCAATACCTGGTAAAGTAACACTTGTTACTTCCCCGCTAAATAATGTTGCCTCAGGTGATACAATTTCTAAATACATATTCTTTTAGTTTGCAGTTTGCAGTATACAATTAACAACTGTTAAAATCTGAAAATTGAAGACCACTAACTAATTTTAAGCTTCTGCCAACATTTTCTCTCCTGCTTCAATAGCGTCTTCAATAGAGCCTTTAAGGTTAAATGCAGCTTCTGGTAAGTGATCTAATTCACCATCCATAATCATATTAAAACCTTTAATAGTTTCTTTAATATCTACTAAAACTCCTTTAAGACCTGTAAACTGTTCTGCTACGTGGAAAGGTTGAGATAAGAAACGTTGTACACGTCTTGCTCTACCTACAGCCATTTTATCTTCTTCAGATAATTCTTCCATACCAAGAATAGCAATAATATCTTGTAACTCTTTATAACGCTGTAATAATTCTTTTACTCTTTGTGCGCAATCATAGTGCTCATCACCTAAAATATCAGCTGTAAGAATTCTTGAAGTAGAATCTAATGGGTCTACCGCTGGATAAATTCCTAATTCTGCAATTTTACGAGATAATACTGTTGTTGCATCTAAGTGAGCAAACGTTGTTGCTGGTGCTGGATCCGTTAAATCATCTGCAGGTACGTAAACTGCTTGTACAGATGTAATAGAACCTCTTTTAGTTGATGTAATACGCTCTTGCATTGCTCCCATTTCAGTAGCTAATGTAGGTTGGTAACCTACGGCAGAAGGCATACGACCTAATAATGCTGAAACCTCAGAACCTGCTTGTGTAAAACGGAAAATATTATCTACGAAAAATAAAACATCTTTTCCTTGTCCTTCACCTGCACCATCACGGAAATATTCGGCTATAGTTAATCCTGAAAGTGCTACACGTGCACGTGCTCCAGGTGGCTCATTCATTTGTCCAAAAACGAAAGTTGCTTTAGAATCTTTCATAGCAGACTTGTCTACTTTTTGAAGATCCCATCCACCTTCTTCCATAGAATGCATAAAGTCATCACCGTATTTGATAATTCCTGACTCTAACATCTCACGAAGTAAATCGTTTCCTTCACGTGTTCTTTCTCCTACTCCTGCGAATACAGAAAGTCCACCATGTCCTTTTGCAATGTTGTTAATTAATTCCTGAATCAAAACTGTTTTACCAACTCCTGCTCCACCAAATAATCCAATTTTACCACCTTTTGCATAAGGTTCAATTAAATCAATTACCTTAATACCAGTAAATAATACTTCCGTAGAAGTTGATAAATCTTCAAACTTAGGCGCACTTCTGTGAATTGGCAAACCAGCATCTCCAGATTTTGGTAAATCACCTAAACCATCAATAGCATCTCCAATTACGTTAAATAAACGTCCGTAAACATCTCCACCAACTGGCATTTGTATTGGGGCACCAGTTGCAACAACTTCTGTTCCTCTACTTAAACCATCCGATGAATCCATTGCAATAGTACGTACTGAATCTTCACCAATGTGAGATTGTACCTCTAATACTAATTTTGTTCCATCAGCTTTATTAATTTCTAATGAATCGTAAATTTTTGGAAGTTCTGAACCTGCTCCGAATTCTACATCGATAACTGGACCAATAATCTGTGCAACCTTACCTGTAACTTTTGACATTACTTATCTATTTAATATTATGGTATTTAATTGATTTGAAAACACTTCGGTTTTCGGCTGCAAAGATAGAGGTTTTAATTTAATAAAAAAGTTGAATTAGCAGCTTTTTTAAAACTAAAAAAAGCACCTTCAAATTGAAGGTGCTTTTTTTAGTTTTAAGACAATTAAATCTTATTGTAATGTTGGAGAATATGTTACACCAAAATCTTCTGCAGATGAAACATTTCCAGATGCAACAAAGTTAGAGCCATAAGTTAAATCTATAGCTTCTAAGAATTTGTTAGCCATTAAAGCATAACCTCTTGCTGTTAAATGAATTCCATCTAAACTAACTAAACCTCCAGTAACTAAGTCTGTAGTTAAGTTATAATTATCAAAAACAATTCCAGTACTAGAAGACTCAACTAGGATAGCATTTAAGTCTACAAATGCTAAGCCTTTAGAGGCTGCAACATTTGCAATTGTAATATTGTAAGCATCTGTTGCTGTTTTTATATTTTCTTGTTCACTAGGAATTAAAACCCATTTGTCTGCTAAAGGAATTCCAACCCCATTAACCGTTGTTGGATTTCCTGGTACAGCTTCTGTACCAATAAAACTTGCTGCAGGTAATACAATTAAATCTTCTGCTGTAGCTTGTCTCATACTTACTAACTGTGCGTTTATACCTGTAAGGTCTGTTAAGCTTTCATCCATAATAACAACAGCATTTCCTTCTCCTTCTGCAAAAACAATAGTACGTTTTGCAATTTCTAAATCTGCATCTGCCTGACTAATAGCATTATTAGCTACTAAGAAAGCAAAAGCTCCTTGGATACCAGCGTTATAGGCACCATAAGCACTTGCGCTATTTAAAAAGCCTGCAGTAGCAGCATCTAATGGTATTATATTATGAGTAACTGTAGTGAAATGAGGTAAACTTGTAATATATGGTACATTTGTAACTACTCCATTTGGACACACTGCAGTTAATTGATTAACCATATCGTTAAAGACAAAATCAAATGTTGCTTCTGGTGTAATAGGGTCTGTATCATCTCCACCAGTTGTAGCGTAACCTAATACATCATTTCCACCAATTTCAGATAAAGAGAAAAAAGTTGGTGTTTGTGCTATAGCATATTCTAACATAGAAACAGTTGGTGAATTTGCCATTCTACCAAAATATGGATTAGCTGTTGCATATCCATTAAAATCTATATGAGTACTTTTAGCACCAGGGATTCCAACATTTTCAAAAATACTACCATCAGCTGCTAAGCTAACTGTAATATCTGTTGTAGGTACTGCTTGCAAAACCTGCGGTCCACTTCCGTTAAAAAATAATCTTGGATTTGCAAGTACTGTAGCACCAAAAACTAAACCACCAATATTATCATTCATTAATGGTTGAGAAAAATCTCCTCCGCCAACTTTAGAAAACTGTTTAGATAAGGTGTTTGGAAAAGAATTTTCTTGTGCCGCTTTAAACAAAGCACCGTCTGTATAACCCGCTGTAAAAGACGCTCCAATTGATACGTAATTAGAAAAATCTGCAGATCCAGCGCTTAAAGCTGGTAAAGGTTCTGAAACCACAGGTGGCTGATCTAAAAACTTTTCAAAATCTGTTTCATCATTACATGCTGTAAAACTTACTGCAATTGCAATAAGTCCTATATATTTAATGTTTTTTAATGTTTTCATCTTATAAGTTATTAATTGTTATTGATGCATAATACATAGAACCAATATTACCTGTACCAAAAGCAGTGAAATATTCTTGTCCCGTTAAATTGGTAGCTCCTACCTTAATAATAGATTTTAAAGAAGGGATTTTATAATTTACTTGTGCATCTAATACATGAAATTCTGGTACGATACCATTTCCAAATGTTGCTTCCCAGAAATAATCATCACTAAATCTATATGCAATGTTAAACCCTAAGTTTTTTACAACCTCAGTGTGCCCAAATGATGCTTTAAATTTATGTTCTGGTGTATTAAAGTTTGTTTGGAAGTCTGGGTTAGAATCTCTATCAAAATCTTGTTTAGTAAACGTATAACTTCCACCTAGATCAAAACCTTTTAATATTTTTGTAGATAACCCAATAGATGCACCGTAAGAATTAACATCAACATCAGAATTAGTGTACGTGCTATATGCTTGAAAATCGCTATTTGCAATTGCTGCAATACCAGAAGCATCATTAACAGAGCCATAGAAAGGAGCTATTACAACTTCTTGAGAAATAAAATCTTGATATCTGTTATAATATGTACCAAAATCAACAATTATTTTTTTGAATTTACCTCTATAACCAACCTCTAAAGATGTTACTTTCTCTGGATTAACAGTGTTAGGATTAGCAACTTCTAAAACAGCTGGGTTACCTGTTTCTGCAAATTCAGTTACAGAACTTGCCGAGTATGAGTTGTTATAAGCTGCGGCTCCTGTTTGTGTGTATACTGTTCCATCATTGGCAGTAAAATCTCTAGAATATCTATCTAAATTACTTTCTGCAGAACCTACTAAAATTGCTCTTCCTGCATCTAAACCAATAAATAAATCTTGTGTTGTTGGGTTTCTAAATCCTGTTTGTGCAGAGGCTCTAATATTATGATTTCTATTAACTGTTAAGCCAGCAGAAATTCTTGGAGAAAAGAACCCATCAAATAACTCTGATTTATCATAACGTCCAGAAGCTGTAATTTTTAAATCCATATCTTCTGCAACTTCAAATTCTTTTTGAACTTGAGAGTATATACCAAATTCTGAATATTGTATTGGACTAAATTTATCTGTATAAATAGTTCCTCCTGAATTTAAATTGTATCGTCTAAAAGATCCTCCAACTTGAATGTCTGCAATGTCTGTTAAGTGACTAAAATTGTAATTGGCATCTCCGTGGAAATATTTTGAAGCATCTTGAAATTTAGAACCTGTTGCTAAGTCTGGGTCATTAACACTTTTACTTAATGCTCCTTTAAATTGAGCTGATCCTGGTAAAAATCGACCTGTATCTGCTTGTGCTCTTGCTGCATCATGTTTTTGCTGATCTGTAAGCCCAAGCGGATTACCAGCTAACTCTATTCCTGCATAAGTGCCAATGTATTCCCCAAACCAATCTTCATCACTTTTCCAAGCTCTATTTATATTAATCCCGGTAAATACCATATCATAAGAATCTCCGGCTTTATCAGAAACCTCATAAGCTCTTACGAAAAAATTGTCATTTTTTACTTCAAATTTGTGTTGTTGCTGAAAGAACCCATTAATATTATATCTATTTGTTCCTTGGTAAATAGTACTACCTGTACCAACTTTACCTACATAAGATAATTCTAAACTCTTTCCTTCTATTGGTCTGAAATATAACCCCCAATCTGCTTTAATACTTTCTGCGTTATAATTAGTAAGATCTCTTTCATTATAACCTGTTCTACTAACAACTACATCTGGAACAATACCTGTTCCACCAGATAAATCATTTATATTTGCAGCTACCTCATCACCATAAACATTAATTCCATCATAATCTGTATTTGCTCTTGTTCTAGTTGGATCTATTTTATCCACTTCGCTTGTTGCTTGCCAATCAGTTCCTTTTAAATACCCAAAATTAATTTTGGCAGCAAATTTATCACTGAATTTATGAGCTATTCTTACACTTAAATCTGTGTAAGGATTATCACCTGCTGCTTCTTGAGACGTAATTCCTTGCTTAAATGAAGCACTTATACCTTCATAGTCAAACGGGTTTTTACTTCTCATAAATAATATTCCATTAAAAGCGTTTGCACCATAAAGCGCAGAAGAAGCACCAGGAAGTAATTCAACACTCAAAACATCAGTTTCCGTCATTCCTACTAAATTACCTATTGGAAAGTTTAGTGCTGGAGTAGAATTATCCATTCCGTCAACCAATTGCATAAATCTAGTGTTGGCAAAAGTTGCAAAACCTCTAGTATTAATAGATTTAAAAGTTAAACTGTTTGTGTTAACATCGACTCCTTTTAGGTTTTCTAACCCGTCATAAAAATCAGCTGATGCTGTATTTTTAATTTCTTTCAAACCAAAACGTTCAACAGTTACAGGAGACTCGAAAATACGTTCAGGAGTTCTTGACGCCGATATTACGACTTCATCTAAAGATGTTCCTTCTTGTAAAACAATATCAATTTTTTGATTATTTGATGTCACCTCAATATCAGTTGCTGTAAAGCCAACACTACTAACTTGAATAGTAAATGGAGGAGTCTGATCAGTTGTTAGGTTGAAATTTCCATCAAAATCAGTTGATGTACCTGTTGCAGTACCAACAATAATTACATTTGCTGATGGAATTGGCTGACTGCTATCATCTAGAACAGTACCAGAAATTGTTGTTTGTGCAACGGTAATCCCAAAGCAAAACAACAATAAAATAGAAAAGATTGATTTCATATTATTAATTTAGTTAGATTATTTAAGCGACAATATACGTTTTTTGTTAAATTAACATAATGTTTTAGAGATAAAATTATGCGTGCATAGTAAGATTTAACAAAAAAAGCATATTCATAAACTGAATATGCTTTAATTTATAGTTAATGTTTTGTAAACTACAATCTTCTACTCAACAGTAACAGATTTTGCTAAGTTACGTGGCTGATCTACATTTTTATTTAATAAGACCGCTATGTGGTAAGATAATAATTGTAGTGGTATTGTTGTTAATAAAGGTGATAATGCTTCAAGCGTTTCTGGAACCTCTATAACGTGGTCTGCTATTGATTTTACATCTTTATCGCCCTCGGTAACTATTCCGATTATTTTTCCCTTTCTTGCTTTAATCTCTTGAACATTACTAACTACTTTTTCGTAGTGTCCTTTTTTTGTAGCAATTACAAAAACTGGCATTTGTTCATCTATTAAAGCAATTGGTCCGTGTTTCATTTCTGCAGCTGGATAACCTTCAGCATGTATGTAAGAAATTTCTTTAAGTTTTAGTGCCCCTTCTAAAGCTACTGGGAAATTATAACCTCTACCTAAATATAAACAATTCTTAGAGTCTTTGTATTTTTTTGCAACCTCTAAGATGTGTTTGTCTGATTTTAAAGCTTTTTCTACTTTTCCAGGAATTAACTCTAGTTCTTGTAAATAATACTGAAAATCACTTTTAGACATTATACCACTTTCTTTTGCCAACTTCAAAGCAATAAGAGTTAACACTGTTATTTGGGTTGTAAATGCTTTTGTGGATGCTACTCCAATTTCTGGACCCGCATGAGTATAAGCTCCAGCATGAGTTTCTCTTGCTATTGTTGAACCAACAACATTGCAAACACCAAAAACAAAAGCGCCATTTTGCTTTGCTAATTTAATTGCTGCCAAAGTATCTGCTGTCTCTCCTGATTGTGATATAGCAATAACAACGTCTTTATTCGTAATTACAGGATTTCTATATCTAAATTCTGAAGCATATTCTACTTCTACGGGAATTCTAGCTAGGTTTTCAAAAATATATTCAGCAACTAAACCCGCATGCCAAGATGTACCACAGGCAACAATAATAACACGATTTGCATTTAAAAACTTTTCTAAATGATCGTCTATTCCAGCCATTCGAATAATACCTTCTTTTGCTAAAAGTCTGCCTCGATAAGTGTCTTTAATTGCATTTGGTTGTTCGTAAATTTCTTTCAACATAAAATGCTCATAACCACCTTTAACAATTTGCTCTAAATTAATTTGAAGTTCTTGAATGTAAGTTTCTGCTAATTCGTCGTTTTTTATTTTACGAATTTTAATCTCTTTATTTAGTCTTACAACAGCCATTTCTTCATCTTCAAGATAAATAGCTTTTTTAGTATATTCTAAAAAAGGGGATGCGTCACTTGCAATAAAAAATTCATCTTCACCAACGCCAATAGCTAATGGGCTTCCAAGTTTAGCAACTACTATTTCATTTGGTTTGTTTTTATCAAAGACAGCTATGGCATATGCTCCAATAACCTGATTTAATGCAATTTGGACAGCTTTACCAAGTTTTACCTTTTCACTAATTTTAACATACTCTATTAAGTTAATTAAAACCTCAGTATCTGTGTCTGACTTAAAAGTATAGCCACGCTTAATTAATTCTTGTTTTATAGATTCATAATTTTCAATAATTCCATTATGAATAATAACAAGATCACCTGAATTAGAATAATGCGGGTGAGAATTTACATCGTTAGGAACGCCATGTGTAGCCCAACGTGTATGTCCAATTGCTAAAGATCCTTTTAATGATATTTCAGAGTTTGCCTTTGTTTCTAAATCCGATACCTTACCCTTAGTTTTTGTTAGTTTTATATCTGATCCATCATATAATGCTATTCCAGCACTATCATAACCTCTATATTCTAATCGTTTCAAGCCTTCCAACACTATTGGAAAGGCTTCCCTTTTACCTATATAACCTACAATTCCACACATAATTTTTAATTTTCTTCTGTGTAATATATTTCAAATTTCACTCTTTTTTCTTCTGGAACATTTTGTGTTGCTCCATACAAAACAGTTCCTTTATTATTTAAAACTGAATTTTGAGGAATTGACTCTAAATCAACTTCATTTACTGTTGATGTACCTAAGGTTATTGGTGTTTTTAAGTCTGAAAACCCTATATTGTTAATGTTATTTGTAACAAAAAGCCCCAGTTTTGTATTGGTAGAGTCTCTAATTAATATATTATTTATATGCTCCGTTAATCGCAATTTGTATCGTCCTTGTCCTTGACTATCTTGATATAAAGGTACTGAATAGTTGGTAATTGATTGGCTGGGGTCAATAACACTCAATGATTGATCAAAAAAATAATCGATAATAGGAAGGTTGTTTTTTAAGTCATATAAAACAACTCTTTTTGGCTCTTCTCCATTAACCTTGTCTTGATCTACATAAAAACTTAAATTAGCCTCATTAATTAACCATTTGTCCTTGTTCGTTTTAAACAGCTCTAATTGGTCTGATACATTATTATTATCTAAGTCTTCATTTCCAAATAAATCTATTACAGCATAAGAACCTTCAAAACCTCTTAGATATAAATTATCATCACCATTAACATCATCTTCTACAATATTCATTAAAGCTGTTTCGTTTTCAAAAGTATTTAATGTAACACCACTAAAATTAAACTGATATATGGATGGGTCTCTAACGTCTTCTATAAAATCATCTTCAGTTTCTTCAAAATTAGTATAGTCAACAATAATATTTGCAGATAAGCTACTAAGATTTAATGCTACAAAACTACCGTCGTTAGTAATTGGTTCAACTTTAAAAATAAGTCCTCTAAAAAATTCTTTAAAATTATTAGCGTTCGTTAAGTATTCTGGAATAGTTTCTTCATCTAAGGCCAATAAATCTTTCCAAAATGTTTGTTTAGTAGGTGTATCGAACAAATCTAAACGCATGCTTGGTGAAATACGAGAAATAGTATCATTTTCCATTGTCTCATCATTATATTCTAAAACATAATGCTCAAGTTCACTTGGTGTGAAATAAGAGGTGTATGATAAAAGTAAATCTTCTTGAGATCCGAGGTTTAAGTCTGTATAGGAATCTGAATAATAATTTTGAGACTCTTCAAAATTAGTTGAAGGATCTAAAGTTCTTAATAAATAATTACTTTTATAAACAGATAATTTAAACGGAACCGTTGAGTTACCAAAAATAGAGTCTAATTGATATGTTGAGTTTCCATCAGAATCTGTTGCTAATAATGTAGAAAAATATGGGATGTTTAGCGTAACGCTTTCAATCTCTGGATCTGTCCCAAAATCTTTACTAAACACTGTTGGTACTATTTCTGTAATTATATTAGCTGTTGTTGCTGTATTATAAGTATTATCCCTTAAGATACCTAAATAAGATTGAGGTAAACCATTAACCTGAACTGGCCCTGTTTTTTTAGAATAAGCTAAAACAGGAAATTCCGCAACATTTCCACTGAAATTCTGCGCACCACTTAAGTCGCTTTCAACATTTACAAAATCCTCTTCACAAGACACTACAAATGTAAAAAGACAAATGGTTATTATTTTTGAAAATTTCTTAATCATAATAAAAAACGTTTACTCTAAAACGCTTGTGTTGTAAAAATTAGTATAAGCTTCTGCAAACTCGTCTTTTTCCTTAAAGTCTAAAACAGGTTTGTCAGATGCATCTATATATTCATTAATTTCTTTAGGTAACTCATACGAACCCTTAATTAAAGCGTCTGAATTGTCTATAGCAACTTTCATAAGGTTAGCGTAAGTTGGATCCTTTAATAAGGCTATCTTTTTTTCTTCAACTTTATCAAACTTAACCTTATTTATTAAATCTTTATTTAAAGAACCTTCAAAGCCAGACTCATAAACAGAAGTTACTATTTTGCTTTCATTAAAAAGTGGCTCATCTTTATAGAATTGTTTTAAGTAAACTGGTAATAGTGAAGCCAACCAGCCATGAACATGAATAATATCTGGTGACCAATTTAATTTCTTAACCGTTTCTATAACACCTTTAGCAAAGAAAATAGCGCGTTCGTCATTATCACTAAACAACTTACCTTCTTCATCTGTTAAAGTTGCTTTTCTCTTAAAGTAATCATCGTTATCTATAAAATATACCTGAATACGTTCTTTTGGTATAGATGCTACCTTAATTATTAAAGGCATATCTAAATCGTTTATCACTAAGTTAATTCCAGATAAACGGATAACTTCGTGTAATTGATGTCTTCTTTCATTAATATTACCAAATCTTGGCATAAAAATTCTAATTTGTCCACCCTGTTGATTAATCATACGCGGGTTTTCAAAAGACATAGAAGAAATTTCTGTCTCTGGTAAATAAGGCACTACTTCAGATGATACATATAATATCCTCTTATCTTTCATAAGCTTCATACGTGTAGTTTTAACTTTATTATTTAGCTTTAAACAAGCTTAAATTATTTTAATTTCTTGAAAAACAAGATAAAAACAAGCAAAAATACAAAAATTAATGCAGTTATCGTCTTAAAATCTTAGTTTTGCACACGTTAAACTTATATTAAAACTATGATAGTTTTTGATTCAAAAGAACAATTACGAGCTGAAATTAAAGCCTTAAAAGTTAAAAACAAACGTATTGGATTTGTTCCAACAATGGGAGCTTTACACAACGGACATTTATCTTTAGTAGAGGCTGGATTTAAAAAAACGGATGTAATTGTGGTTAGTGTTTTTGTAAACCCCACACAATTTGACAATACTGAAGACTTAAAAAAATACCCAAGAACTTTAGAGCAAGACATTATTCTTTTAGAAACGGTTTCTAAAAACATTATAGTTTACGCACCAACTGTAGAAGATATTTATAGTAATAATGTGGTTTCAGAGTCTTTTTCTTTTGATGGTTTGGAGTATGAAATGGAAGGAAAGTTTAGGGATGGACACTTTAATGGTGTTGGAACTATTGTAAAAAGTCTTTTAGAAATTGTTACTCCAGAATATGCTTTTTTTGGCGAAAAAGATTTTCAGCAACTTCAAATTATTAAAAAATTAGTAGAAAAACATAAAATTCCTGTAAAAATAATAGGTTGTAAAATACATAGAGAAACCAATGGTTTAGCCATGAGTTCTAGAAATATCCGTTTAACCAAAGAGCACAAAATTGAGGCTCCTTTTATTTACAAAATTTTAAAAGAAGCTAAACTTAAATTTGGCACAAAAAGTGCTAATAAAGTTACGGAGTGGGTAACTAAAGAATTTGAAAAAAACAACTTATTAAATTTAGAGTACTTCATAATTGCAGATACAAAAACACTTAAAACCGTTAAAAGAAAACATAACAAAAACACTTATAGAGCATTTATTGCTGTCTATGCAGGAAAAATTAGACTAATAGACAATATTGCTTTAAATTAATTATCTTTGAACCATGCAAGTAACAGTAGTAAAATCTAAAATTCACAGGGTAAAAGTAACAGGTGCAGATCTAAATTACATTGGTAGTATAACTATTGATGAAGATTTAATGGATGCAGCTAACATTGTTCGTGGTGAAAAAGTCCAAATTGTAAACAATAACAACGGAGAACGCCTAGAAACCTATGCAATTCCTGGCCCAAGAAAAAGTGGTGAAATTACATTAAATGGAGCGGCTTCTAGAAAAGTTGCAAAAGGAGATATATTAATTCTTATTACTTATGGGGTTATGGATATGGAGTCTGCAAAAGTATTTCAGCCAAGTTTAGTGTTTCCAGATGAAGCAACTAACCTTTTAAAATAAACATTGAAAACTTCACTTATAAAATTACTAAAAATCACACTCCCAATTTTATTGGGAGTTTTTTTAATATGGTATTCTTTACAAAGCGTACCACTTTCTACAATTATAGATTATTGGAATAAAGCAGATAAATCTTGGATACTTTTAGGTGTTTTTTTAGGACTATTGAGCCATTTATCTCGAGCATATCGCTGGTTGTTTATGTTAGAACCTTTAGGGTATAAAGTAAAATTTAGCAATAGTCTTATGGCTGTTTTTGCTACATATTTAATTAATTATACTATTCCTAGAGCGGGAGAAGTTGCTAGAGCTTCCATTTTAACAAATTATGAAGGTGTTACTTTTGAAAAAGGCTTTGGAACTATTGTAGCAGAAAGAGTAGCAGATTTAATTATAATGTTAATAATAATAACAATTACATTATTTTTAGAATTCGATTTTATTTTTCAGTTTTTCTCAGAAAGATTCAATCCTTTTAAAATTATTATAAGCCTTTTAATTACTTTGTTTTTGGTCGTGTTTTTAATTTATTATATTAAAAAAAGCACCTCAAAAATCGCATTAAAAATCAAAAAATTTACAATCGGATTAATAGAAGGTGTTTTAAGTATTTTTAAAATGAAGAAAAAATGGGCCTTTATTTTTCATACTTTTTTTATTTGGGGAATGTATGTTGCTATGTTTTATGCCACAAGTCAAGCAATTCCAGAATTACAAAACATACCTTTTGGTGCTATTTTAATAGGTTTTATTTCTGCAAGTTTTAGTATTGCAGCCACTAATGGTGGCATAGGATCTTATCCTGTAGCTGTTTTTGCAGCTTTCTCAATTTTTAGTATTACTAAAGATCCTAGTTTTGCTTTTGGATGGATTATGTGGGCTTCACAAACAGCAATGATTATTGTTTTTGGTGGTTTATCTTTAATTTTATTACCTATTTTAAACAAAAAAAAATAATTTGTACATTGCTGTACACTAAAAAAAATAATATGAAATCAATTTCAACACTTGTTATATTGCTTTTAAGCATAACTTTTAGTTTTGCTCAAACACTCCACAAAAACATAGAATCTGAAATTTTAGGTGAAACTAGGGAATTAAAAATTCAAGTTCCTAGAGGTCATGATGCTTATGAAAATGATGGGAAAAAATACCCGCTTATAGTTGTTTTAGATGGCGATTATCTTTTTGAGGTTGTTGCTGGGAACGTAGATTATTATTCTTTCTGGGATGATATGCCCAACTCTATTGTTGTTGGTATTAACCAAAGTGAAAATAGAAACACAGATTTAATGTACGACGAAGTAAATTCTTTACCAGTAGAAGGTGGAAATAAATTTATGAATTTTGTTATGGAAGAAGTTTTACCTTATATGGACGAGAATTTCAACTTAGAAAAATTTAAAATGGTCGTTGGTCATGGTAAATCTGCAAATTTTGCTAACTATTTTATGCTTAAAAAAGAAAGTCAACCGACCTTTCAATCTTTTGTTGTTATTGCGCCAGATTTTGCTCCAGAAATGCCAAGTTGGATAGGCGAAGTTATTCCAAAAACCGAAACTAAATTGTTTTACTATTTAGCTACCTCTACAAACGATATTCCTAAATTTAAAGAGCAAACAGAAGCATTAGCAACAACTTTAGAAGCTGTAGATAATAACAATGTTTTTTTTAATTCTGATACCTTTGATGGTCCATCTCATTATTCTTTACCAGCGCACTCTATTGCAAAG
This sequence comes from Aurantibacter sp., assembly GCF_042094015.1. Lineage (NCBI taxonomy): Bacteria > Pseudomonadati > Bacteroidota > Flavobacteriia > Flavobacteriales > Flavobacteriaceae > Aurantibacter > Aurantibacter sp. Next base: position 31,437 of record NZ_JBELDZ010000006.1, read on the forward strand.
GCACTAGAAAGTACCTTTTTAGTGTATCAGCCTATTTCTAAAAAAGAATACAAAGAGGTTATTACAAAGTTGAGTGGTTCTCCTGTTGAGTATTTAGTTGAAAAATATCAAACTATTAAAGATTTATTTGGTATTGATAAACAAATTCTAATTAACGATTTTAGAGCTATTTATTCAGCAATTAGAAAATCTGAAAAATGGGAACCTTTAGAGGAATTAGCTAAAATTGCAAAAAAACAATATCCTGATACTAACTTGAGCTTATATTTTAAAGCGCGATTTTACGAAGAAACTTTCGAACCAAAAAAAGCTTTAAAAGCTTACCAAGCGGCTTACGTTATGGAAGAAAGTCCATTTATGAATAAAGACGAAGTTTTAGAAAAAATTGATGAAATAAAAGCAGAATTCGGACTGTAAATGGCAAAACTTAAATCGGCATTTTTTTGTCAAAATTGTGGATCTCAATTTGCAAAATGGCAAGGTCAATGTACGTCTTGTAAAGAATGGAATACTATAGTTGAAGAATTAATTTCTAAGCCCGAAAAAAGCGATTGGAAATCTACAACAACTGTTAAAACCAAAAACGCCAAACCGCTTTTAATTCACGAAATAGATTCCGCAAAAGAAGCTCGTTTAGATACGTTTGATGGCGAATTTAATCGTGTGCTTGGTGGCGGATTAGTTCCTGGGTCTTTAACACTTCTTGGTGGAGAACCTGGAATTGGAAAAAGTACACTTTGCCTACAAATTGCATTAAAATTACCTTATAAAACACTTTATGTTTCTGGTGAAGAAAGTCAGAAGCAAATAAAAATGCGCGCAGAACGTATTAATCCAATTAACGATACCTGTTTTATTCTAACCGAAACTAAAACGCAACATATATTTAAGCAAATTGAGGCTTTGCAGCCAGATATAGTTGTTATAGATTCTATACAAACCTTACAAAGCGATTATATAGAGTCTTCTGCAGGAAGTATTTCTCAAGTTAAAGAATGCACTACAGAGCTTATAAAGTTTGCTAAAGAAACTAATACACCAGTTATTTTAATTGGACATATTACCAAAGACGGAAATATTGCTGGTCCAAAAATTTTGGAACATATGGTAGATACAGTACTTCATTTTGAAGGCGATAGAAACCACGTATTTAGAATTCTAAGAGCCAACAAAAATCGTTTTGGTTCTACTAACGAGCTTGGTATATACGAAATGCAAGGTTCTGGTTTAAGAGAAGTGTCTAATCCAAGTGAAATTCTAATTTCAAAAAAAGACGAAGAACTTTCTGGAAATGCTATTGCAGCAACTCTAGAAGGCGCAAGACCTTTAATGATAGAAGTTCAAGCCTTAGTTAGCACAGCTGTTTACGGAACACCTCAACGTAGTGCAACAGGTTTTAATGCCAAGCGTTTAAATATGTTATTAGCCGTTTTAGAAAAACGTGCTGGTTTCCGATTAGGTGCAAAAGATGTCTTTTTAAATATTACTGGCGGCATAACTGTAGACGATCCAGCTATAGATTTAGCAGTTGTTGCAGCTATTTTATCTAGTAACGAAGATGAAGCTTTACAAAGCGATTTTTGTTTTGCTGCCGAAGTTGGTTTGTCCGGAGAAATTAGACCTGTACAACGTGTAGAGCAACGTATTATTGAAGCTGAAAAATTAGGGTTTTCAACCATTTTTGTGTCTAAATACAACAAGATTACTATTAAGCCAAAAGCCATTAAAATTCAATTAATTTCTAAAATTGAAGATGTGGTTAATTATTTGGTTTAGATTTTATAATCGAATTATTAGAGGGTAATGATGTATTAGAAATACCATATCTATGATCTCAAAATTTAAAAAAAAGTTTGTATACACAACACTGGTATACGTTCAATTTGCAATTCAATTATTAATCGGAATTTACGTAAGTGTAGGGTATAAAGATTTATTTTCTTCTGAAATACTTTCAATGTTCTTACCTCATTATTTAATTGTATACAACATATATAATATGCCTTATTCTATATTGAGCTTGTTATTAGTTCCTACATTTTTATATTTCATAAAAAAGAAAATTAATTCAAATTATGTAAAAAGCCCAATTGTTTTTATTTTAATAATAATATCTCTATATGCTTTATTAACTTTATTAAGCTACATAGTACATTTATTTTATGATGGTTATATATTTAAAGATTTGTATACTTGGCCTATAGATAATTCTAAAAATGAATTTAAAAGATTCTTTGCTTCGTATTTACTTGGTAATATAATATTTGGAGTATTATTTACATTTGTATTCAAACGTTTTATAACAACTAAAGTTATTCTGGATTGATTTTTTTATAAACAAGAAGAACTCAAAACAAAACCCACTTTAAATTAAAGTGGGTTTTTTATTTTATTAATTAGAACCGTTTTCCATTATTATAGATTCTGCCTCGTGGCGCAGAATGACAAAAATAACGTCTAACCACTACTAACTAATGATTAATTACTCTGGTTTTCCAACTAAAGTAAAATCTAAATGTTTTTTAACTAAGTCAGCTTTTTTAACTTTTACAATAACCTCATCTCCTAATTGGTATTTGATTTTTGTTTTCTGTCCAATAATAGAATAGGTATCTGCATCAAACTGGTAATAATCTCCTTTAATATCTCCGGTTCTTACCATTCCTTCGCATTTATTTGAGATAATTTCTACATAAATTCCCCATTCTGTAGCTCCAGAAATAACCCCAAGAAATTCTTCGTCTTGATGATCTTGCATAAACTTAACTTGCATATATTTTATGCTATCTCGTTCTGCTTTTGTTGCTAAACCTTCCATATTAGAAGAATGTTTACATTTTTCTTGGTACGCATCTGCACTAGCACTTTTTTCGCCATCTAAATAACGTTGTAATAGTCTATGTGCCATAACATCTGGATAACGTCTAATTGGCGATGTAAAATGGCTGTAATGATCGAAAGCTAATCCGTAGTGACCAATATTCTTAGTGGTATACTCTGCTTTACTCATAGTACGTATGGTTAAGGTATCAACTAAGTTCTGCTCTTTTCTACCATTTACATCTTTTAAAAGGTTGTTTAGAGAATCTGTAGTGGACTTTCTATTTTTAAAGTCTAATTTATACCCAAATTTTGAAACTACGTTTTTAAGCGACTCTAATTTAGAATCATTTGGTTCGTCATGAACTCTGTAAACAAATGTTTTTTCTGGTTTTTGCTTTCCTATAAATTCTGAAACCTTACGGTTTGCCAATAACATAAATTCTTCAATTAATTTATTAGCATCTCTACTGGTTTTAAAGAATACACCAACTGGGTTTGCTTCTTGATCTAAATTGAATTTTACTTCAACTTTATCGAAAGAAATTGCACCATCATTCATACGTTTACCACGCATAATTTTAGCCAATTCGTCTAATTTTAAAGTGGCTTGCGCAACTTCTGTAGAAGTTTGGTATTCTTTTCCTGTTAAAGATACTTCTACAGGAATGGTAGTGTCTATTTTATTTGGATTATTAATAACATCGGCTTTGTTTAAGTCGGCATTATTTTCTATAATAGCTTGAGCTTCTTCATATGCAAAACGTGCATCAGAATACGTTACTGTTCTACCAAACCAAGAGTTTAAAATTTCGGTTTTGTTATTCATTTCAAATACAGCAGAAAATGTGTATTTTTCTTCGTGTGGTCGCAAACTACAAGCACCATTACTTAATACTTCTGGTAACATTGGAACTACTCGATCTACTAAATAAACAGATGTTGCACGTTCGTAAGCTTCATCGTCTAAAATAGTGCCTTCTTTTAAGTAATGTGATACATCTGCAATATGAATTCCTATTTCGTAATTTCCGTTTTCTAAGACTTTAAACGATAAGGCATCATCAAAATCTTTTGCATCTTTTGGATCTATAGTAAAAGTTAAAGTCTCGCGCATATCTCTACGCTTGGCAATTTCTTCTGGTTTTATTTCTAAATCTATTTGATTGGCATAGTCTTCTACTTCTTTAGGAAATTCTGCAGGCAAGCCATATTCTGCTAAAATAGAATGAATTTCTGTGCTATGTAATCCTGGTTTACCAAGTACTTTTATAATCTTTCCGTTTGGCGATGATGATTTTGCTGGCCATTCTTCCAATTTAACTAATACTTTATCGCCATCTTCGGCTTTGAGTGTTTTATTAATTGGCACAAAAATATCTGTTGGCATTTTATGATCGTCTGGAACAACAAATGCAAAGTTTTTCTTTTCGTGAATTTGAACAACACCAACAAACTCGGTTTTATTTCGGGTAATAATATTTGTGATTTCACCTTCCATACGTCCGTTTTTTTTACGTTTGTATATGTAAAGTTCTACCTCATCTCCATTTAATCCTTTATTTACGTTATTAGATGCTATAAAAATATCATCTTCAAATTCGTCGCAAATCACATATCCAGAGCCTTTACTAGTAAGGTCTAATATTCCTGTGTAATACTCTGTATTGTTTATAGCTTTAAATTTTCCTCGATCTACTTCTTCTATCTCTTCTTTAGCCTTAAGTTGAGCTAGTTTTTTTATGATTTGATTTCGTCCGCTTGCATCTGTTATTTTTAATTTAGCTGCAATTTGTTTGTAATTATAAGGTGTGTTTCTGTCCTTTTTTAAAATACTTAATATAGTATCTGAAAGGTTTGATATTTTATTGTGAGAAGGTTTTCTCGTTTTCTTTTTACTCATGTAATTTTTAATGTAATGAATTCCTAAGTTATTGGAATTTTTGTGATTTATATCAATAAAATAATTGATTTTTAATAGCAATTAGAAGAAGATGTTTTGCTATTTGTTTATGCAAAGCTACGTTTTTAATATTAAATCAACGTTTCCTTAATATTAAGTTACTAAAAAAAGCCAACTCAATTAGGTTGGCTTTTAAGATATAATTAAATGTTTTACTTCATTAAAATAACTTTGCCCAAGGAATTTTAGCACAAACTAGCAATAAAGCAATACTATAAAAAATGGCTATTTTCTTTAATTTCCCAGCTGAAGTTAACTGTTTTTTATGCTTAGAATAACCCATTGTAATGAATACAACAGCCAAAACCATTGCAATTGGATGTTCAACAACGTTAGAACGCATTACTGAGTTCTTCATAATTTCTCCCATAGACATTTCAGAGAAATAATCTGCAACAACCCACAATACAATTCCCATTAATAATTGAATATGGGAAACAATTAATGTAAATAATGAAACTCTAAAATCTCTTGGTTCGTATTCCTTTTTTCCAATCGTTTTAAAAATAGCGTTAAACGCTGCTAAAACTAAAACTAATAAGGTTAAATAAGCCCAATATTGATGTAATACTTTTACTGTTTCCATAGTGTTGCGTTAGTTTTTGGTTATCTAAATTGTTTAAAATGTTTAATTAATTGTTGTGTAGAGGCGTCATGATCCTCTAAATTTTCATTTTCTAAATCTTTTAAAATAGTACTCGCTAATTCTTTTCCTAATTCCACTCCAAATTGATCGTAACTAAAAATATTCCAGATTACACCTTGTACAAATATTTTGTGCTCGTACATAGCAATTAGTTTACCAAGACTTTCTGGTGTTAATTTATTGATGAAAATTGAATTTGTTGGTTTATTACCTTCAAAAAACTTAAAAAATTTCAGCTTTTCTTTTACCTCTTGAGGTCTATTTAATGTTTCTAATTCTGTTAAAACTTTTTCTTTAGTTTTTCCTTTATATAAAGCTTCAGTTTGCGCAATAAAATTAGAAATTAATTTATCCTGATGTTCTTGATTTCCATGTAAAGACTTAGCAAAACCTATAAAGTCTACAGGTACTAGTTTTGTTCCTTGATGTATTAATTGAAAAAAAGCATGTTGTGAGTTAGTTCCTGGTTCTCCTAAAATTAATGTTCCTGTTTGGTAACCAATTTTGTCTCCGTTTCTATCTACGCTTTTTCCATTACTCTCCATAACGCCTTGTTGCAAGTAAGTTGCAAACTGGTTTAAATATTGTGAGTAAGGAATTACGGCTTCGCTTTCTGCATTAAAAAAATTATTATACCAAACACTTAATAAGGCTAAAACTACAGGGATATTTTGATCTAAATCTGTGCTTTTAAAATGATTATCCATTTTATTAGCGCCTTTTAAAAGCAAATCAAAATTTTTATAACCAATAGCTAAACTAATTATTAATCCAACAGAACTCCATAAAGAAAATCGTCCACCAACCCAGTTCCACATTGGAAATATACTGTTAGTGTCTATTCCAAATTCTTCAGCTTTTTCTTTGTTAGTAGAAACTGCAACAAAATGTTTAGAAACCTCTTTTTGTGTTGCGTGGGTTAAAAACCAATCTCTTAATGTATTTGCATTAGTTAAGGTTTCCTGTGAAGTAAACGTTTTAGATACAATTATAAAAAGTGTTGTTTCTGGATTAAGTTTTTTTATCACTTCGTTTACGTGATCACCATCAACATTACTTACAAAGTGTGTGTTTAAATGATTTTTATAATATTGTAGCGATTCTACAACCATTGCAGGTCCTAAGTCTGATCCGCCAATACCAATATTTACTATATCTGTAAAAGATTTGTTGGTGTAACCTTTTCGCTCACCAGAAACAATTTGATTAGTAAATGTTTCTATTTTAGATTTTACGTCGTGAATTTCGGGAACTATATTTTTTCCGTCTACAAAAATTTTATCTGATATAGGTGTTCTTAAAGCTGTATGTAAAACAGATCGTTCTTCTGTTTCATTAATAATATCTCCTTGAAATTGAGCTTTAATAGCTTCTTTTAAATTGACTTCTTTTGCTAAGTTTTGAAGTAATTCTAAGGTTTCTTGTGTAATTCTATTTTTAGAGTAATCTACTAAAAAATCATCCCACTTAATGGTTAGGTTTTCTGCTCTTAAAGGTTCTTTTTCAAATAAAGATGTCATTTTAAGATTTTTTACACTAATGTAGTGCTTAAGTAAATCTTTCCAGGCTTTGGTTTTTGTTGGATTTATTTTTGATAGACCCATTTTAGTTAATCGTTGTGATTTGATTGCTTTCATCTAAATCAATATCTATAACTTCATCATCAAAAGGTACATCATCTAATTGTGTCTTTATTGGCTTAATAAAGTCTAGGTATTCTGCTTTTAATTTTTCCGATATTGGTTCTGCTTCTGGTAATTTTTGTTTAAACGGATCTACTTGTACTCCATTTTTCCAAAAACGATAGCAGACATGAGGTCCAGAGGTGTTTCCTGTCATTCCAACCCAACCAATAATATCTCCTTGCTTGACAAACTCACCAACTTTTACTTTACGCTTTTTCATGTGTAAATATTGAGTGGAATAAGTGCTGTTATGCTTTATTTTAACATAATTCCCATTACCTCTTGTGTAACTAGACTTAGAAACGGTTCCATTTGCAGTTGCCACAATTGGTGTGCCAATAGCAGCAGTAAAATCGGTCCCTTTATGTGGTCTAATTTTGTTACCATAAATAGCAATTCTTCTTCTTAAATTGTATCGAGATGAAATACGCTTAAATGCAACTGGCGCTTTTAAAAATGCACGACGAAGGTTTTTAGCTTCTTCATTGAAATAATCTTTTAACCCTAAAATAGAATCTGTTTTAAACTCAAAAGCATAAAAAGGTTCATTATTATGCTCAAAATACGCTGCTTTAATATTATGTATTCCGGCGTAAATACTATCGTCTATATACTTTTCTGTGTAAATAACTTTAAACTTATCGTTCTTTTGAAGTCTTGTAAAATCTATAGTCCACGCATAAATATCGGACATTTTATAAGCTAAATTAAAGCTAATACCTTTATCGTCTAAAGCTTCGGATATTGTAGATGTAATGCTGGCGGATACTTCTCGTTCCACATACTTAATGGGTTTTGTACTTTTATAAGCATAAACAGAATCCTTAAGGTTAATTACTACATAATCTTCTTTGTTTGGTTGATAAATAAAGCTAGTTGGTTTCTGTAAAGAATCTTTACTACATAATAATGTAAACGGTTTACCAACTTGTAAGCGCCTAATATCGTAAGTGTCCTTAATCTTCTCAACAATATTATAAACCTCTGTGAAAGAAACGTGGTTTTTATCTAATATAGCTCCAAAAGTATCACCCGTTTTTATGGTATCTTTTTTAACAATAAAATCATCTAACTTAAAACCAAATTCGTATAAAGAAGCTGCTTTAACCGTTGCAATTTCATTTGTTTTGATTCCATCTTGATTTACATCATCTTTACAACTAAATAGGGCAAAAAATAACACGGTTAGTGTTATAAATTTTTTCCCCAATCTTCTCTTTCTTGTTCGCTCCATAGTTCTGGGAAAAATATTCTTCTTTGGTATTTTGGGTGCATGTATTTTGTCCAATCACTTCCGCCAGTGGCTTCGGTAATTTCTCCTCCATTTGTTAAGTAATGTTTTGCAGCATTATAGTGTGCCATTACCCAAGTAACGTTAACTGTGTAATCGTAATGCCTCATAGCATCAACCAAACCTTTGTCTTCTTTAATTTTAGATGGTAATGCTTTAAAAATTGACCATAAGTTTCTAGTGCGATAAGTTTTTCCAAACCTTAACAGTTCGTTTTTATATCTATCTTCAAAAGAAGTTAGCATATAGTTTTTCTTACCAGTTTTAAAATCTTTTCCAGCTGCTTGCCAATACAAATCTTCAAAAGCGTCTTCTAGCTTAACATCTTTAGGTGTCTTGTTTCTAAAACGATTATCTACGAGGTTTATTATTTCTGTTGATGCAAATTCTATTTTACGGTATTGTTCACTTTGATAACCACTTGCAGGAGTTAGTGTGTCTCTAAACTTCATATATTGTTTTAAATCCATACCATCTTGCATAACAGTAAAAGAAGATGCCAACATATCAAAATAACGACTAACACGAGATAAGCGTTCTTTAAAAAACTCTGCACTAATGTTTTTTTCTGAAGCTAATTGTTCTAATTCCCAAAGCATCATTTTAAACAACAACTCGTTAACTTGATGGTACATTAAAAAAACCATTTCATCAGGTAAGCCAGTTCTTTGTGTTTGTAAACTTAGTAACGCATCTGTATTAATATAATCCCAATAAGTAATAGGTTTACTATGTAACAAACCGTCTAGATGTGTATCTAAATCTTGATCTATTTTGTTATATTTCTTATCTAATTGAGATAAAACGTCTTGATGATTGCTCATAATTAATCTACAATAATTTTAAATGGATATTTTAAACCTTTAAAAGCCTCTAAATCAGCCCTTAAAGAACCTACTGCTAAATCTGCTTTGATACGCAAAGGTATCTTATTTTTATCATTTGAAACCCATAAAGTTAAGCTTTCTTCTTCTTTAAAAACACGACCTGCCATTACATAAGGCCTAAATTTTAGAGATTCTACTTTTCCAAAAGGTGTTTCAATGGTTTCTAACCCTAAATACTTAAGTTTAAAACCATAACTTTCTTCATCAAAAAACATATCTAAACCTACTTGGTCGTTAACCTTTAAGTTCTTAATATCTAACTTATTTCGTAAATAATAAAACGTAGAAACCATATCTTGAACATTTGGTTTTGTTTTTAGTGTTTTAGACTTTTTTGTTTCATTATTTTTAATAAACACTTTTTGATTTTTTTGATCAAAATCTAATTCTAAATCCTTTGTATGTCCACCTTCATCTATTTTTCTAATGAATTTATATGGAAGGTTTGTGTTTTTATCAAAATAGCTTTCGTACCTGTCTTCAACTTTAAAAAACCATTTAATTGCACCTGTTGTCCAGCCTTTACCAACAACATGGAATACAGGTTTCTCGTTTAGTGTTGTTTCGTTTACTTGTAAAGTTGCGTTTCCCGCCTTGAAAAAACCACTATAACTCATTTTAAATTTAAACCATTCTCCAGCTTTAAATGAGTCTATTTTTTCTTGTGAATATCCTACTGATACAAAACTAATTGCAAGACATAGTATTAATATTAATTTTTTCATAATTATTAGGTATTAAATCAAACAACATATAAATATGGCTTGAAGGTTCTAATAGTTTAATTTGCAATTACTATTCCAAAAATATGAAACAAAAAAGCATCATTAGTAAATTAATGATGCTTTTTTAATAATTTAATTTAAAATTTATAGTGTTCCTCTTTTTTCTTGTTCTCTTTCGATAGATTCGAAAAGGGCTTTAAAATTTCCTGCTCCAAAACCTTGTGCTCCCATTCTTTGTATTATTTCAAAGAAAAGTGTCGGTCTATCTTCTACTGGTTTAGTGAAAATTTGAAGTAAATAACCTTCTTCGTCTGCATCTATCATAATAGATAATTTTTGAAGTTCATTAATATCCTCTTTCATCATATCCATATGAACGCCTAAACGGTTTGGAATATCATCATAATATGTTTGTGGTGGTGGTGGTAAAAACTCTATTCCTCTTGCTTTTAACTGAGAGACTGTTTTAATAATATCATCTGTTGCAACCGCAATGTGTTGTACGCCAGAACCTTCATAAAAATCTAAATATTCTTCTATTTGAGATCGCTTTGCTGCTTTTGCTGGCTCATTAATTGGAAACTTTATTCGTCCGTTTCCATTACTCATTACCTTACTCATTAAAGCAGAATACTCAGTATGGATTTGTTTGTCATCAAAAGATAAAAAGTTAACAAACCCCATAACGTCTTCGTACCACTTAACCCAAACATCCATTTGATTCCAACCTACATTACCAACCATGTGATCTATATATTTTAAACCTGTTGGTTCTGGATTGTAATCGGATTTCCATTCTACAAATCCTGGCATAAATGTACCGCTATAATTTTTACGCTCTACAAACATATGTACAGTTTCACCATAAGTATAAATTCCAGCTCTAACCACTTCACCAAATTCATCTTTTTCAACTACAGGTTCTAAATAAGATTTTGCACCTCTTTTTATAGTTTCTTCGTAAGACTTACGAGCGTCATCAACCCAAAGAGCAACAATCTTTACTCCGTCACCGTGCTTTACAATATGGTCGTTTATTGGTGATTTACTATTTAATGGTGTTGTTAATACTAACCGTATTTTATCTTGTTTTAGCACATAACTTACAGATTCTTTAGATCCTGTTTCTAATCCTTTATAAGCATAAGATTGAAATCCAAATGCTGTTTTGTAAAAATGTGCTGCTTGTTTTGCATTTCCAACATAAAACTCTACATAATCTGTTCCTAATAAAGGTAAAAAATCTTGTGCTCCTTCAAATATTTTTTCTAAACCGTAGTTTACTGATTTTACTTCTTTTGCCATCTTTTTTAATTTGATGATTTAATTTTTTTAATTTGAAAGTATTTCAAATTAGTTTATCTTATTGTGTTTATTTTAATGCTCTAACCAAGACTTATAATAGTCTTCATCTGCTATTTTCATAGCTTCATTTGTAACCATAAGTGGCTTAAAAGTATCTACCATTACAGCCAACTCTTCTGTTTCAGTTTTCCCAATGCTTCGTTCTGCTGCTCCTGGATGAGGTCCGTGAGCTATTCCTGCGGGATGTAATGAAATATGTCCTGCTTCTACATCATTTCTACTCATAAAGTCACCATCTACATAATATAAAACTTCATCTGCATCAATATTACTATGGTTATATGGTGCCGGAATTGATAAAGGGTGATAATCATAAAGTCTAGGTACAAATGAACAAATTACAAATGCTGATGTCTCAAAAGTTTGATGGATTGGTGGCGGTAGATGAATTCTTCCTGTTATAGGTTCAAAATCATGAATTGATAAAGCATATGGGTAATTAAAACCATCGTATCCAACTACATCAAAAGGATGAGAATCATAAACCAAGTTAAAAATTTCATCTTTTTTCTTTACTTTAATTAAAAAGTCTCCTTTTTCGTTATTCGTTTCTAACTCGTAAGGACGACGAATATCTCTTTCACAATATGGTGAATGTTCTAATAATTGCCCAAACCAATTTCTGTATTGTTTTGGTGTATAAATTGGCGCGTGAGACTCTACTATAAATAACCTATTGTCCTCTGTGTCAAAATCTATTTTATAAATAATTCCACGTGGAATTATTAAATAGTCTCCGTATTTAAAATCTAGGTTTCCGTAAATTGTTCTTAATTTACCTGTTCCTTTATGGATGAAAATCATTTCATCAGAATCTGTGTTTTTATAAAAGTACTCTGTTGTCGATTTTTTTGGAGCAGCTAAAGCAATATGACAATCGGAATTTGTTAAAACAATCTTTCTGCTTTCTAAATAATCGTTTTCTGGTTTAACTTGAAAACCCCTTAACCTATAAGATTGTATATTGTTTTCTTTAGCTATTGTTGGTTTAACACTATATTGCTTTTCTATGGCTTTTACCTGTGTTGGTCTTTGCTCATGATAGCTATTTGTTGACATACCATCAAAACCAACAGTTCCAAATAACTGCTCGTAATATAAAGAACCATCTTCTTTACGAAATTGTGTGTGTCTTTTTGGTGGAATTTTCCCTAATTTATGATAAAAAGGCATGTGTTTTTATTTTGAATGATTAATACTTGTTGCGAATAATTCAAGGTCGAAAACACACGTGAATCACTCTGGATTTCTTTTGATAAGAAATTTAAGGTAAGTTAAGAGATTTTCCCAAAAATGTTTCATAGTCTTACAAATATCGTGATTTTTTTGCGATTATTAAAACCAATAACCTAAATTAAAAAACCAATAATTTCTATGTGTATCTGGAGAGTAAGTGTATTTAATTTCTACTGGTCCTAAAAAAGAATCGTACCCATAACCAAAGGCATAGCCTGTATAGCTAGGAATACTTAACCAATTAGATGTTTTAAATAAATCATTTTCTACATTAGCATAATTTGCAGATAGTATTATGTGGTTTTTTTTAAAAACCTGATAATCTAAATCAACATTTCCCATAATATAACTGTCTGCGCTTATGTTTAAATAGTCATGTCCATAAAAAGATTTAAAATTATTTATAAAATTATTTCCATAACCACCAAGTGCAAAATTTAGTGAGTTGTTATTTTCTGCGTTTATTGTTAGTCCAGCCGAACTACTTAACCTAAAAGATAATTTCTTTATTGGCGATATAGCATAACTTAATGCTGCGTTATAAATAGAAAATGGTGTGAAATTGTTATTATAGTCTGAAGAAAAAGCATAATAATTTGCATTTGCATTAAACAAAACACCTTTACTTGGAAAGAAACGATTATCGAAAGTATCGAAGCTTATTTGTCCAAATGCGCTAAAAAGACTACTGTTTTCAAATGTTGTTTTAAGTTGCGAAGTACTTGAGACTATTGTTTCTGAATTAATTTCTAATTTTTTATGTTCCAAACCTAACCTAAGCGGAAAGTTTTTTCGAAACTGAGTTTGAACAAAAAACTGATTAGTTATATCGCTATATTTTATATTTAATTTATTAACGTTAGTGTTTGCTAGATTAGCTTCGCTTAAAAAATTTTGTGCGCTTATATTTTGCTCAAACTCACTATACCTAGAATTAACACCTAAACTCCAATAAACTCCTTTATCAATAAAATAGTTAAAATTATATCGAATATTATCACCAAAAATAAGATCTAATGAGGCTATATCATTTTTAAATAATAATTTTTTCTTGGTTAAATTTAAAAGCAATCCTGTTTCATATAAACCGTCGTAATGCAGTGCTATTCTTAACAGGGTTTTCTTGTTTGACTCTACTGTATTTACATACAAATCATAACCGTCTTTATTGTTTTTAAATTCATAAAAAAAACTTTCAAAATTATTGGTTGCAATTAAATTGTTTGTGCCTTTGTTAAATTTATCGAAACTTATTTTTGAATTCTGTTCTAATTTTAATTTACTTCTTATATAAGATGTTGTATAATTTTCTTTTCCTGAAATAATAATATTTTTTATGTTTAAACTATCCGGTGTTTTTTTTATTTCAAATTTATTTGTCTGGTGTTTTGGTTTTAGTATTAATAGTTTTTTTACTTGTTTTAAGGCTGCTTTTTCTCCTTCTAAAATAATTTTTTCTCCATCACTAAAACTTACTAAGTTAAAACTTGTAATGTCTGGTTTAATATAAACATCTGTCTTTTTAGACTTGATTTTCATATTATTAATTGTTCTAAAATTATTAATTTGAAATAATATTTCTGGTGCAGAAGATAAATCTGTTCTATTTGCTAAACCATCTTGAACATCTACGCCAATAATTACATCCATTCCTTTTGCTTTAAGCTCGTCTAGAGGGTAATTATTTACCACACCACCATCTATAAGTAACTCGTTATTTATAAGTACTGGTTGAAATAAAGAAGGTAAAGCACTACTAGCTTTTACCGCTAAAGGCAAGTTGCCAGAATCTAAAACAACTTGTGTGCCATTTTCTACATTGGTAGCGATACAAAAAAATGGAATTGGTAATTTAGAAAAATCTGTTATGTTACTGTTTGGCAACATCAACCTTGTTAATATATTAAATATGTTTTGGCCTCTAGATAAAGCTGTTGGCAGCTTAACTTTAAAATTATCAAATGGTAAAGTTATAGCATACCTTTCCGAGTTTTCTCTTTCATAAGTTGTTTTAGCTTCTCTTGGAATATTATCCTGAATTAAATCGTCAAAATTTATTCTTTTGAAAATAGAGTCTAACTGCTTACCAGAATATCCGGAAGCGTACAAAGAACCAATAACCGCACCCATACTAGTACCAGCAACATAATCTATTTTAACACCTAAACTATCTATAACTTTTAACGCACCAATATGAGCAAATCCTTTTGCGCCGCCACCACTAAGTACTAATCCAATTTTTTGATCTTCAGTTTCAGAGGTTTGAGCCCTACTTAATGTAAAACTTAATGTTAGTATTAATATTAATAAAACCTGCTTCATTTAATTTTTATGAAAATACTTATATATTTTTTGTGCTCTTGCTAACCCCACTACCGCTTCTAATTCATCTAATTTTGCTTTAGAAATACGCTTATTCGATTTAAAAACTTTTATTAAATCTACAATTGTTTTTTCTCCTATACCGGAAATAGATTCCATTTCTGATATTAGAGCTCCTTTACTTCTTCTATTACGATGGTGTTCTATTCCAAACCTATGTGCTTCGTTTCTTAACTGCTGTATTATTTTAAGTGTTTCACTTTTTTTGTCTAAATATAATGGAATTGGATCATCTGGGTAAAATAACTCTTCTAAACGCTTTGCAATTCCGATAATCGCAATTTTTCCTCTTAAATTTAAAACATCTAAGCTTTTTAGAGCAGAAGATAGCTGTCCTTTTCCTCCATCAATAATTATTAATTGTGGTAAAGGTTTTTTTTCTTCTAACAAACGTTTATATCGTCTAAAAACAACTTCTTCCATACTGGCGAAATCGTCTGGTCCAACTACTGTTTTTATATTAAAATTTCTATATTCTTTTTTACTTGGTTTCCCGTTTTTAAAAACCACACAAGCTGCAACAGGATTTGTTCCTTGAATATTTGAATTATCAAAACACTCTATATGCCTTGGCTCTTCTGTTAAACGTAAATCTGTTTTCATTTGTGCCATAACTCTATTAGCATGTCTATCTGGATCTGTTATTTTAACCTGCTTAAAACGCTCTAACCTAAAATATTTTGCATTACGAATTGACAAATCTAAAATTCGTTTTTTATCACCTAATTGTGGTAAACTTACTTTTATGTTTTCGCCAACCGCTACTTTAAAAGGCACGTAAATTTCTCGAGAATTACTATTAAAACGTTCTCTAAGTTCTATTATGGCTAATTCTAATAATTCTAAATCAGTCTCTTCAAGTTTTTTCTTGATTTCTAAAGTGTGAGAACGAATAATTGAGCCATAAGAAATTTGTAAGAAATTAACATAACCAAAACTATCATCGCTTACAATACTAAAAACATCTACATTACTAATTTTTGAATTTATAATAGTGGATTTAGATTGATAATTTTCTAAAATAGAAATCTTTTCTTTTATACGTTGCGCAGCTTCAAACTCCATTTGTTCAGCTAAAAGTTTCATCTGATTTTTGAAATTTCCTAAAGAACTTTTGAAATTTCCTTTTAAAATTTCTCGTATAGCGTTTATATTTTCTTGATAGTTTTGTTCTGTTTCAAGGCTTTCGCAAGCGCCTTTACAATTCCCTAAGTGATATTCTAAACACACTTTATATTTACCTGAATTTATTTTATCAATAGCCAAGTCATACTTACAGGTTCTTAATTGATATAGTCCTTTAATTAAATCTAAAAGCGTACTTACGGTTTTTGTGCTGGTGTAGGGCCCAAAATATTCACTTCCATCTTTAATTAATCTTCTGGTAGAAAAAACACGAGGAAAACGCTCTTTTTTAATGCAAATCCAAGGATAAGTTTTATCGTCCTTAAGTAATACATTATAACGTGGTTGAAACTTTTTAATAAGGTTATTCTCTAATAAAAGTGCATCGGTTTCTGTTTCTACTACAATGTGTTTTAAATAGGCTATTTTAGATACTAGAACCCTTGTTTTTCCACTATCATGTGTTTTTGTAAAATAAGAGCTTACACGTTTTTTAAGGCTCTTAGCTTTACCAACATAAATAATAGTATCGTTTTTATCAAAGTATTGGTAAACTCCAGGTAAGTTTGGTAACGTTTTTAGTTGAAGTTCTAATTCTGGAGTCATCTTAAATAATTAAGCCAAGTAATAAGGTTTCTCAAATATAAATATTTAATTTATGCCTAACTTCAAATTTTGCAAATCAAATCGTTAAAATTAGTATAAATTTGTTTGTCTTTAATTATTGAGTAATAGTTAGCTTTAGTTTAGAAATAGTTTTATGAGCAAAAAAACGATTGGAAGAGAAGATTGTATAGATTTTCCAGAATTAAATTTAAAAGGTGTGACTTGTAAAATAGATACTGGAGCATATACAAGCTCTATACATTGCTCTAAAATTATTGAAGACGGTAATTCACTTTACTGTACGTTTTATAGTAAAGGACATCCAAATTTTAATGGAAAAGAAGTTGTTTTTAAAAATTTTACCTTCACAGATGTAAAAAGCAGTAATGGTCATATAGAAAATCGTTATAAAATTAAAACAACTACTATTTTCTTTGGAAAAACATATAAAATAAATTTAACCTTAAGCACAAGAGATGATATGAAGTTTCCCGTGTTAATTGGAAGACAATTTCTTAAGAAAAAATTCTTAGTAGATGTTGATCTTGAAAACGAATCATTTAAACAAAAAAAATAATGAACATTGTAATTTTATCACGTAATGCCAACTTGTATTCAACAAACCGTATTATTGAAGAGGCAGAAAAAGCAGGTCACAGAGTAGAAGTTATAGATCCTTTACAATGCGATATTATAATTGAAAAAGAAAAACCAACAATTTTTTACAAAGACAGACATTTAGACTACGTGGATGCTGTTATTCCTAGAATTGGTGCTTCTGTTACTTTTTATGGTTGTGCTGTTGTTAGGCAATTTGAAATGATGAATGTTTTTACAACAGTTACTAGCGATGCTATATTAAACTCAAGAGATAAGCTAAAAAGTTTACAGCGCCTAAGTAAAAAGGGAATAGGAATGCCAAAAACCGTTTTCACCAACTATTCTAGAGATGCTCGAGAGGTTATTGAACATGTTGGTGGCGCACCAGTTATTATTAAATTATTAGAAGGAACTCAAGGATTAGGAGTTGTTTTAGCAGAAACAAAAAGTGCTGCTGAATCTGTTTTAGAAGCCTTTAATGGCCTACAAGCAAGAGTGATTGTACAAGAGTTTATTAAAGAAGCAAAAGGTGCAGATTTACGTGCTTTGGTTGTAGACGGACAGGTTGTTGGTGCTATGAAACGTCAAGGAAAAGAAGGTGAATTTAGGTCTAACTTACATAGAGGTGGATCTGCAAACATTGTTAAGTTAGATGAAAGCGAACTAAAACTTGCAATGAAAGCAGCAGAAGCACTAAAACTACCGGTTTGTGGAGTAGATATGCTTCAATCTGAACGTGGTCCTTTATTATTAGAGGTAAATTCTACACCAGGCTTAGAAGGTATAGAAAAAGCCACAGGAAGAAATATTGCAAAGAGCTTAATTAAATTTATAGAGCGTAACACTAAGTCTTAAGTTATGATATATCCAAATGGTATTTTAAATATCCTTGGTAAGGCTATTAAAAAAGGAGAATCTGCAGAAGCTAAGTTTAGTGTCGCTAAATTACACACAAACACAACTGTAGATGTTCCGGTAATCATCCATAGATCGAAAAAACCTGGTCCTACAGTTCTATTTACCGCAGGAATTCATGGTGATGAGGTTAATGGCATTGAAATAGTAAGGCAGCTCATTTCAAAAAGTGTTAATAAACCTAAAATTGGAACTATTATTTGTATGCCAGTTATAAATATTTTTGGTTTTATAAATTTACAGCGCGAATTTCCTGATGGTCGTGATTTAAACCGAATGTTTCCTGGTAGTAAAACTGGATCTTTAGCAGGTAGAGTTGCACATCATTTAATGAATGAAGTTATTCCGAAAGTAGATTATATTGTAGACTTCCATACTGGTGGCGCAAACCGTTTTAATGCAGCACAAATTAGAATTCAAGCAGGAAATTCTCAACACGATGCTTTTGCCTCAATATTTGCAGCTCCTTTTGTTTTATATTCTAAAAACATTAGAAAAACCTTCAGGAACGCATGTAATAAACTTGAAATACCTGTTATTCTTTTTGAAGGAGGAAAGTCTTTGTCTTTAGATAAAGAAATTACTAAAATTGGAGTAGAAGGTTCTACACGTTTTTTAAGTCATTTAGGAATGTTAGAAGATACACATGAAGTTCCTTTAGCACAAAAGCCTGTTTTTGTAGAAGAAAGTAAATGGCTTAGAGCTAAATACTCTGGTATGTTTAAAACTGTTTTTAATGTTAATACTTATGTAGAAAAAGGTCAAATATTGGGGTTTATAACAGATCCTTTTGGGAAACTTAATCACGCAGTAAAAGCAACATATTCTGGTTATTTAATTAATGTAAACGAAACACCAATTGTTTATCAAGGTGATGCTTTATTTCACATTACCTCTAAACTAAAAGAGACTAATGACTAAAGCCGAATTACGTAAATCTTACAAATCTAAACGCGTAGCTTTAACTCATAATCAAATTGAAGATCTTAGTGTTGCAATTGCAAATCAGATTTTACAATTGCAGATTTGGGATAAAGAATATTATCACGTTTTTTTACCTATAGTAAATCAAAAGGAGATTAATACTGAATATCTTTTACACGTATTACAAGGAAAAGACAAACATTGTATTATTTCTAAAAGTGATTTTAAAGCGTTTAAAATGACTAATTTTTTACTTCAAGATAATACTAAAATAGTTGTTAATAGTTATGGAATTCCAGAACCTGTTAATGGCATAGAAATAGATAATTCTAAAATTGAAGTGGTTTTTATTCCGCTTTTAGCTTACGATATTAAAGGAAATCGTGTTGGTTACGGAAAAGGTTTTTACGATCGTTTTTTATCTGAATGTAATCCTAATTGCATAAAAATTGGTCTATCTTTTTATAAACCTGAAGAAGATATTAAAGGCGTTTTAAAAACTGATATTAAACTCGATTATTGTGTTACGCCAAATGCCATTTTTGAGTTTTAGTTTGTCTTTTTTTAATACGAAAATTAAAACCCGCTATCTAGTCATTTCGACGAATGAGAAATCGCATAGGAGTAATTACGTGAACTTAGTGTGTGATATCTCCTTCGTCGATATGACTAATGTGTTTTACTCACTAGGAAACGCCTTTCTGTTCCAGAAAATTAAAATACAAAACCCAATACTGATAGCAACATCTGCTATATTAAAAACAGGTTCGAAAAATGTAAAATATTGCCCGCCAATACTTGGAATCCATTGTGGTAAATAACCTTTCCACAACGGGAAATATAACATATCTACTACATTACCATGTAAAAGTGTATCATATCCGCCTTCTGTAGCTAAAAATGATGCAGTTTGTGTTGTGCTGTCGTTAAATAAAACACCATAAAACACAGAATCTATAATGTTTCCTAATGCACCAGCAAAAACAAAAATAAGTGCAATTACTAATATTTTTGGACCTTCTTTTTTTATTGTTTGTTGCAACCAATAGCCAATACCAACAATTGCAAACAGTCTAAAAACAGTTAAACATGTTTTTGCTGTTCTATCTTCTATAAATGGAAAAATGTCACTTAACTTAGTTCCCCAAGCCATTCCTTTATTTTCTACAAAATAAATTTTAAACCAATTAAAAACTTGAACATCTTCGCCTAAAATAAAATGTGTTTTCACATAAATTTTAGAAATCTGGTCTAAAAGTAATATGAGAATAATAAAAAATGTCGCTTTTTTTAAAGACATAAATTCATTGTTTGAAATAAGAACAGGTTATCTAAAGTTTTTAAAATCATTAAAATTCCTTTTAAGATTTAAAATTAATAATCTAAAAGAGGTTTCGACTGCGCTCAACCTGACATTAGAAAATTAATACTTTTAGATAACCTGTTTATTCGTTTTAGCAAGTATTAAAATACTTATTGCATATTTTTTGCTTCAATACTTAATGTAGCGTGAGGCACTATTTTTAAACGTTCTGTATTTATTAATTTTCCTGTAACACGACAAATACCGTATGTTTTATTTTCAATACGAATTAGCGCATTCTTTAAATCACGAATAAACTTCTCTTGTCTAATTGCCAATTGGCTATTTCGTTCTTTACTCATTACAGCACTACCATCATCAAACGACTTAAACGTTGGAGATGTATCTTCTGTACCGTTATTGTGATCGTTCATATAAGCACTCTTAATCAATTCTAAATCACGGTTTGCGTGCTCTATTTTGTCTAAGACAATTACTTTAAATTCTGCTAAATGCTCGTCTGAATATCTTTCTGTTGTTTCTGAGGCCATATTTTTAAATTTTACTGATACCTAAGGTTGTTTCTACTTCATCAAATACAACTTCTGTACCGTTATTAACATTTTCTACTAAATCAATATTGTTAGTTAATGTTTCAGCTTTAATGTATTCTAAATTAGCTTTTACAGCTTTATCTATTTGCTGTTCTTTTTTAATTTCTACATTAATTCTATCTGTTACTTCAAAACCAGAATCTTTACGTAAATTTTGAATACGGTTTACCAATTCTCTAGCAATTCCTTCTTCACGTAATTCAGCGTTTATAGTAACGTCTAGTGCCACAGTAATTGCTCCTTCATTTGCAACCAACCAACCTTCAATATCTTGAGATGTAATCTCTACATCTGTACGTTCTAAAGTAACCATTTTTCCATTACAATCAACATCTAACATGCCTTTTTGTTCAATAGTTTTAATATCGTCTGCAGTTAAACTGTTTATCTTATTGGCAATCAGTTTCATATCTTTTCCAAAACGCGGACCTAATGTTTTAAAATTAGGTTTAATTTGTTTCACTAATATGTCTGATGCATCTGTTAATATTTCAATTTCTTTAATATTAACCTCATGTTTAATTAAATCTGAAACAGCCAAAATCTCTTCTTTTTGCTGTTCAGAATCAACAGGAATCATTATTTTTTGTAATGGCTGACGTACTTTTATTTTCTCTTTTGCTCTTAATGATAACACTAAAGATGAAATAGTTTGAGCATTTTCCATTTTACGTTCTAAACTTTTATCTACAAAAGCAGGATCGAATACTGGGAAATCTGCTAAATGTACACTTTCAAACGTTTCTTTTTTAGTGGCTTTGTTTAAATCTAAATATAATCTATCCATAAAGAAAGGTGCAATTGGAGCTCCTAACTTAGCAATAGTTAACATACATGTATAAAGCGTTTGGTATGCCGAAATTTTATCAGTTTGATAATCGCCTTTCCAGAAACGTCTTCTACTTAAACGTACAAACCAGTTACTAACAAAATCTTGTGTAAAGTTAGAAATAGCTCTTGCTGCTTTTGTAGGTTCGTATTCTGCGTAAAAAGCATCTACTTTTTGAATTAATGTATGTAATTCACTTAAAATCCAACGGTCTAATTCTGGTCTTTCGTTTAAAGGAATATCTGCTTCAGAATAAGAAAAACCATCAATATTTGTATACAATTGAAAGAAAGAATACGTGTTATAAAGTGTTCCAAAGAACTTACGTTTTACTTCTTCTATACCATCTAAATCGAACTTTAAATTATCCCAAGGGTTAGCATTTGAAATCATATACCAACGTGTAGCATCTGCGCCATACGTTTCTAGCGTTGTAAATGGATCTGCTGCGTTACCCAAACGTTTAGACATTTTCTGTCCATTTTTATCTAACACTAATCCGTTAGACACTACATTTTTATAGGCTACAGAATCAAAAACCATTGTAGAAATCGCGTGAAGTGTATAAAACCAACCTCTTGTTTGATCTACGCCTTCAGCAATAAAATCTGCTGGATATGATTTATTATCGTCAATTAACTCCTTATTTTCAAATGGATAATGCCATTGAGCATAAGGCATAGAACCAGAATCGAACCAAACATCTATTAAATCGCTTTCACGTTTCATAGGTTGACCAGATGCTGAAACTAAAGTAATTTCATCAACAATATTTTTATGTAAATCTAATTTCGCATAGTTTTCTTCCGAGTTATCACCTACAACAAAATCTTCGAATATATCTTTTGCTAAAACACCAGCAGAAACTGCTTTTGCCATTTCAGCTTTTAATTCTTCTACAGAACCAATACAAACTTCTTCTTTTCCATCTTCTGTTCTCCAAATTGGTAAAGGAATTCCCCAATAACGCGAACGTGATAAGTTCCAATCGTTTGCATTTGCTAACCAGTTACCAAAACGACCTGTTCCTGTAGATTCTGGTTTCCAATTAATGGTTTTATTAAGACCATGCATTCTATCTTTAACATCGGTAATTTTAATAAACCAAGAATCTAACGGATAGTATAAAATTGGTTTATCTGTACGCCAACAGTTTGGATAACTGTGCTTGTATTTTTCAACCTTAAAGGCTTTGTTTTCTGTTTTTA